>DATBAA010000938.1:0-9293 GCA_036271755.1 Myxococcales bacterium
AGAGGCGCGCTTGAAAGAGCGGCGACGAGAGCTGCCGGGAGCGCTGCGCCGGCATCGAAACGCAGTAGTGAGCCCGCAAGGCTTCGAGCGACCGCGGCCGCAGCAGCGCTCCGGCGACGACCGCGTCCAGCATCCCCGCGGGCAGCGCCGCCCCGGCCCGAATCTGCGAGCGAAGCCGCAGGACGTCGGCGACCAGCTCGAAAATCAATGCGCCGAAGCCGCGCGCAACGGCTCGCGCTGCGGCAGCGTCTGCTTGAAGATCTGCCAGGTCCGCAGCGTGTCCAGCGCCACCTTCAGCTGCGCATCGTCCTTCGGATCGTCGGCCGTCAAAGGCTGCGGCGTGGGCGGCTTCAGCGACGCCGCCGCGGCGGCCTGCGCCAGCGTCTCGCCCTTGAAGTGCCCGGGCAGGCTCTCTTCGCGCTGCTCGACGTCGTTGGAGGGCGCGTCGGGCGCGTTGGTCTGCTTCACCCAGACGTCCGGCGTGATGCCGCGCTCCTGGATGCTGCGCCCGCTGGGCGTGTAGTAGCGCGCGATGGTCAGCTTCAAGCCCGAGCCGTCCTCCAGCTCGATGACCGTCTGCACGCTGCCCTTGCCGTAGCTCTGGGTGCCGATCACCACCGCCCGCCCGTGATCCTGCAGCGCGCCGGCGACGATCTCGCTGGCGCTGGCCGTGCCGCCGTCCACCAACACCACCATCGGATAGCGCGGCTCGGTGTCCTTGTGGTGCGCGCGCTCGGTCTCGACGTGCCTGCCGCCGCGGCCCTTGGTGGTGACGATGACGCCGCTCTCCAAGAAGCGATCGGCCACCTTCACGCCCTGATCGAGCAAGCCGCCCGGGTTGTGGCGCAGGTCCAGCACCACGCCCGACAGCTCGCCGTGGACTCCGCTGCGCAGCGAATCGAGCGCCTTCTTCAAGTACGCGTCGGTGCGGTCCTGGAAGTTCTTGATCTTCACGTAGCCGAACTTCTTGTCGTACAGCTTCGACTCCACCGAGATGACGCGGATGACGTCGCGCACCAGCGAGAACGTGCGCGGCTCGGGCCACGAAGCGCGGATGGCCTTGATGACGACCTTCGTTCCGGGCGGGCCCAGGAGCGCGCGCACGGCGTCTCCCTCGTGCCAGCCGCTCAGCACCACGCCGTCGATCTCCAGGAGCTTGTCGCCGGGCGCGAAGCCCGCGCGCGAGGCCGGCGTGTCGTCGATGGGCGCCACCACCACCACGTCGTCCGAGCGCGTCTCCAGCTCCAGCCCGACGCCGCCGTACTCACCCTCGGTCTCTTCTTTGAGGGCCGAGTAGGTCTTGGGGTCCATGAAGCTCGAGTGCGGGTCGAGCGTGCGCACCATGCCCTCGATGGCGCCGTAGAGCAGCCGCGTCTCGTCGGCGTTCTCCACGTAGTTGTTCTCGATGAGCGAGAGCACGTGGCTGAAGACGTCGAGCTTCTTGTAGGGGCCCTCGGGGTCCTTCGCGGGCGGCGCGGCAGAGACGCCGGAGCTCAGCAGCGCGAACAGCACCAGGTAGCGTTTCATTTGCTTCCTTTCGCGCCCGCGAGCAGCGGCGGGGCCTTGCGGTTCTTCGACAGCCACAGCTCCGGATCGAGCGGCTTCTGCCCATCGCGCAGCTCGAAGTAGAGATACGAACCCTTTAGAGACCCGGTGTCGCCCACCGTGCCCACTTCGTCGCCGCTGCGCACGCTGTCGCCGATGGCCTTCTCCAGGGAATCGAGGTGCGCCATGAGCGAGAAGATCTGATCGCCGTGGTCGACGATGAGCAGGTTTCCGAAGCCGCGAAACCAGCCCGCGTGCACCACCTTGCCGTCCCACACCGCGTACACCTTGGTGCCCAGCGGCGCCCGGACGTCGATGCCCTTCTGCAGCGTGACCGTGCCGAAGCGCGGGTCGACGGCGCGGCCGAAGCGCGCCTCGATGCGCCCCTTCGCGGCCGGAAAGAGCAGCTTGCCGCGCGCCTTGCGGATGGAGGCCTTCAAGGTGATCTCGGGCGCCACCATGGCCGGCGGCGCGGCCTTCTCGGCCGACTGGATGTCTCCCAACCGCGCGGTGAGATCGCGCTCGGCGTCCTCCAGCTCGTGCACCGCCTCTTCGTGCGTCGCGCGCTCCTCCTGCACCGACGAGACCAGCGCGCGCTGCGCGTCCAGCCTCGCCTGCAGCGCCTGGCGCTTCTCGGTCTCGGCCGCCGCGCTGTCGATCAAGTCTTGCCGGGCCGCCACCAGCTCGTCGCGAGCGCCGCGGGCGCCTTCGGCGTGGAAGCGCAGCACGGCCAGCGCGTCCAGGTCGTACTCGAGCAAGGTGTTGAAGAGCTTGTGGCGGCGCAGCACGTCGGCCACCGAGCGCGAGCCGAGCAGGAAGCGCAGATACCCTTCGCGGCCCAGCCGGTAGCGCGCGGCCAGCCGCGGGCCCAGCTGACGGGTGGCCTCGTCGAGCTCGTCCTGGGTCTTCTTGGCGGCAGCTTCGGCGCCGGCGCTGCGCTGGGTGGCTGCCCGCAGACGAGCCTGCGCGGCCCGGAAGGCGCGCTGCTCCACCTCGATCTGCCGCTCTAGATCAGTGAGCTTGCTCAAGAGCGAAGCTTCCCGCCCCGCCAGCCTCGCCGCCGCCGCGCGCTCGGCCGAGAGCCGCTCCTGCACCTGCGGCAGCGTCTGGGGCACCGTGGCCGCGAGGAGAAGGAGAAACAGCATCTACGTCCTCAAGAACCGCGCGACCGCCAGCCAGCTTCCCAGAAGACCCACCGCGGCGCCAAGGCCCAGGAGCGCCGCGCCGTGCAGCGGCAGCAGCTTGGGCGGCACCATGCCCGCGGCAAACGCAAACGCCGCCTGCGCCCGCGGCAGCATCCAGCGCTCCATCGAGAGCACCGCGGCCAGCGCCAGGCCCGCCCCGAGCAGACCCTGGAGAATTCCTTCCAGCAAAAAAGGCGCCCGCACGTAGGTGTCGGTGGCGCCCACCAGCTTCATGATCTCGATCTCGTCACGCCGCGCATAGACCGCGAGGCGGATGGTGTTGGCCACCACCAGCAGCGCCGCGCCCAGCACGGCCAGGAGCGCCCCGGTGCCGAACGCGCGCGAGGCCCGGCCCAGCGCCTCCAGCTTGTCCAGCCACTCGCGCCCGTAGTCCACCTCCTGCACCCCTTGCAGCTGCGCCAGCTGAGCCGCCAGCGCGCGCAGCCCGTCGGGCGAGAGCGCCACCCGCGGCGTGACCTCCAGCGACGGCGGCAGCGGGTTTTGTGTCAGGCCGTCGAGCGCGCCCGCCAGATCGCCCAGGTCGACCCGCAGCCGGGACAGCGCGGCGGCCTTGTCCACATAGACGACCGACGCCTCGCCGGCGCGGATTTGCACCTCTTGCGCCAGCGCGCGCGCTTGCTGGTCGGTGAGCGTGCGGTCGAGATAGAGCGTGATGGAGGCCTGCGCGCCCCACGAGGCCAAGAGCGCCTTCATGGCGAAGAGCGCCAGCACGAACGACGCGCCCAGGAAGAGCGACAGCCCGATGGTGAGCACCGACACGAGGCTGGGCAGCGGCGCCCGCCACAGGTTGACGGCCGCGCGCCGCGTGAGCCGCCAGAGCAGATGGAAGATCACGCGCGCCTACGCATCGGCCACGACCTTCCCCTTTTCCAGGGCGATGGTCCGGCGGTGGTAGCGCGTCAGCAGCGAGCGGTCGTGCGTGGCGACGATGACGGTGGTCCCGCGGGCGTTGGCGTCGAAGAGCAGCTGCAAGATGCTGTCGGTCAGGCCCGGGTCCAGGTTTCCCGTCGGCTCGTCGGCCAGCAAGATGGTGGGCTCGTTCACCAGCGCCCGCGCGATGGCCACGCGCTGCTGCTCTCCGCCCGACAGCCGTCTGGGGAGAGATGAAGCCTTGTGGCTCAAACCCACCTGGTCGAGCCGCCTGCGCGAGCGCTCGCGGATCTCCGAGTCGGAGAAGCCCAGCACCTCCAGCGAGTAGCCGACGTTTTCCAGCACGGTGCGGTTGCCCAGGAGCTTGAAGTCCTGGAAGACCACCCCGATGTTGCGCCGCAGATAGGGAATGCCGTGCTGCGAGAGCCGCACGATGTTGCGGCCGCCCACCAGGATCTGCCCGCTCGTCGGCGTCTCGGCGCAGAAGAGCAGCTTGAGCAGCGTGCTCTTCCCCGCGCCGGACGGGCCTGTCAGCCAGACGAACTCGCCCTTCTCGATGCGCAGCGTGATGTCATCGAGCACCGGGGCGTCGCCGGGATAGGCCTTGTCGACGTGGAACAGCTGAATCACTAGTTGCAGCCTCCGGCGTCCAGGCTGCAGACCCTGATGTTGCAGGTGCCGACCCCGACGGGGACGTTGCAGACGATGGTGCCGGGCAGCGAGGGAGAGGTGCAGCTGGTGAAGCCTCCGCCGCAGCCGCCGTCGAAGGCGTCGTTGTCGCCGCTGATGCTGCCGGTGCAGGGCGTGGCGTTGTTGGCGAAGCTGATGCTCACCGTGCAGAGGTTCTTGTTGAAGACGATGGTGCCGCCGACGAGGATGCCGCTGTTGTCGCAGCTGTCGAGCACCTGGGCGTTGGCAATGCCGCTCGCCGCGCAAGCCACGGTGCCGCCGTCGCCGCCGTCGGGCAGCGTGCCGGTGCCGGCGTCGCCCGCGTCGGGCACGGGGTTGGTGCCGAAGCTGCCGTCGGGAACTACCAGGGAGCCGCCGCCGCCCGTGTAGGAGCCGCCGCAAGCCCAGATGGCAATCGTGAGTACCAAAGCGGTGACCAGAGCGTGGCGCATGGGGAAGCTCCCTACTTGGGCGGATCGAGATCCGCGGAGAGAAAAGCGAGGATCACTTCGTCGAGGCTCTTCTCGCTGATGAGCTCCTCGGCAAAGAGCGTGGGCAGGTCTTCGTGCGGCATCTCCACCGGCCCGTCGCTGAAGACCGAAGGTTTGGCCGCCGCGGGAGGCTTGGGCGTCACCACCTGCACCATTCGCGGCGGTGCCAGCGGCTTCGCGGCCGGAACGGGCCCGCGCGTGACCGGCGGCAGCGGCTGTCCCGGCGTTCGCGGCGGCGCGGGCGTGATCACCTGCGCGGGCGGCTTCGGTGTCAGCTGCGGCGGCGGCCGCCGGATGGCCGGCTCCGGCGGCTTGGGAGGCACGGGCGGCGCGACGCGCGCGGGCGGCGGCGGCCTGGCCACCGGGTGCAGCGCCGGATCGCTGGGCGTGGTGTTGACGTAGGAGGCGGTGTTGGTGCCGTCGGCCAGGACGCCCGGCTCGTAGTGCTGCGCGGAAAACTTCGCCGCCAGCTCCTGGAACTCGCCCGACACCAGCCGCTTCAGCATCTGCTTGTGCTGCGACTCCATCAGCGAGCGGACGGTCTTCGCCAGTTCGGGCTGCTCCGCCCTGTCGGCGTAGCTGGTCTTGATGCTGGAGATGATGTTGCCGCCCACGAAGAGGTGGGTGATGTAGTGGGCGTGCGGCAGCCCGGAGTCTTCGGTCTGCACGTGATAGACGCGCTCGCCGTATTTGACGTTGTGGTTGAAGCCCACCACCGGGGCCGAGGGCTTGGCAGTCGTCACGGCTTCAGGTTCCTATTCAAGGTGTTAGCAGATGCAAACCCGCGCCGCCAGAGAATGGCTGGCTCATTGTCGGGCGCTTCAAGGCGTCATATCCACCAATTCCACTGCGTCCACCGGTCTGCCCAGGAAGCGCTCGGCGATGGCGCGGAACCGGTCGGGCATGTCGGTGCACAGGGTCCGGTGCCGGGGAGCGGTCACCGCGGTGCGCGACAGGCCGTGCTTTTCCAACAGGGAAGCGACCGAAGCGGCGGTCGCCTCGGCGCTGTCGACGATCGCCACCTGCGGCCCCAACACCTGCGCGATCACGCTGGCCAGCAGCGGATAGTGCGTGCACCCCAACAGGGCGGTGTCCACGCCTGACCGCCGTAGATCGGCCAGATACCGTTCGGCCACCAGCCGCGGCACCTCGCCGTCGGTCCAGCCCTCCTCGGCGAGCGGCACGAAGAGCGGACAGGCGCGGGCGGCCACCTGCGAGAGCGGCAGGAGGCGCCGCAGCGCGGCCTGGTATGCCCCCGAGGCCACCGTCCCGGGCGTGGCCAGGACCGCGATCTTGCCGCCTCTGGAGGCGGCGGCCGCCGCGCTTGCCCCCGGCTCGATGACGCCGACCACCGGAATGGGCAGCGCCGCCGCCACCGCCGGCAAGCTCTGCGCCGAGACCGTATTGCAGGCCACCACCAGCAGCTTGATGCCGCGCCCGGCCAGGTGCCTCGCGGCCATCAGGGCGTAGCGGGTCACCACCTCGGCCGAGCGCGTGCCGTAGGGAACCCGCGCGGTGTCGCCCAGGTAGATGGTCTCCTCGAACGGCAGCCGCGCCGTCAGCGCGCGCAGCACCGTCAGCCCGCCCACTCCGCTGTCGAACACCCCGATGGGCGCGGCTGGATTCACGGCGCGCACCTTAGTGCATTGATGGACCAAAGGTGACAGTTCGCGCGTTGACACAGGGAGCCACGCGGGGCACAACCGCGAATGAAATGAACGGCCGGATCAACTACCTCGAACTGATCACGCATGGCGGCCCCATCGTCACCGGCGTGCTCTTGCTGCTCGCCGGGTCGTCCATTGCCAGCTGGACGGTGATCTTCCGGAAGATCGTCCACCTGCGCCGGGCGCGCTCGCAGAGCGTGCAGTTCCTGGAGACCTTCTGGCGCAGCAAGCGGCTCGACACCATCTACGCCGCCACCGACGCCCTGCCGTTGAGCCCCGTCGCGCAGGTCTTCCGCGCCGGCTACGTCGAGCTCTCGAAGGTGACCCAGGCGAAGCCTGCCGACCCCGAGGCGGCCATGCAGGATCAGCTGGGCGGCTTCGAGAACGTCGAGCGATCGCTGGCCCGCGCCACCAACGCCGAGCTCGCGCAGCTGGAGACGCAGATCCCGCTGCTCGGCACCACGGCCTCCGCGGCGCCCTTCGTCGGCCTCTTCGGCACCGTCTGGGGCATCATGGGCGCCTTCCGGGAGATCAACGCCGCCGGCAACGCCAACCTGGCCACCGTCTCCGGCCCCATCTCCGAGGCGCTCATCGCCACGGCGGTGGGCCTCTTCGCGGCAATTCCGGCGCTGGTCGCCTACAACTCCTTCAGCTCGCGCATCCGCGTGCTGGAGAACGAGATGCACAACTTCAGCGCCGACTTCTTGAACATCATCAAGCGGCACATCTTCAAGAAGGCCGCCTGATGGCGTTTGGCGGCAGCTCGTCCGGCCGTCGGGCCATGACCGACATCAACGTCACCCCGCTGGTGGACGTGATGCTGGTGCTGCTCATCATCTTCATGGTCACCGCGCCCCTCATCCAGAGCGGCGTCAAAGTGGACTTGCCCAAGGCCTCGGCGCAACCAATGGAGCACACCGAGGAGAAGCTCGTGCTCACCATCAGCCGCGACCGGCGCATCTACCTGGACAAGACCGAGATCGCCTTCGGCGACCTGGAGACCAAGCTCGCCACCAACGCGCGCATCCAGAAGGACAAAGAGCTCTACCTGCACGCCGACCGGTCGCTGCCCTACGGGCAGGTGGTGGAGATCATGGCCATCGCCCGCCGCGCCGGGGTGGAGTCGCTGGGCATGATCACCGAGCCCGACAAGGAGCTGAAGCGGCCTTGAGCGAGAGCAGCCACAAGAGCGTGCTCGCGCTCCAGCCGCGGACCTCCGCCACGGCGGGCGTCTTGCTGGCGGTCGTCTTCCACGTCGTCGTCCTGGGCTCGGCGTTCGTGCTGCCGCAGATGATGGACAAGCCCAAGCCGCTGCAGAAGCCCATCGTGGCGAGGGTCATGCCGCTGGGGAAGCCGCGCGATCAGAAGCTGCTGCCGCGCAAGGAGTCGCCCCCGCCCACGGCCGCCTCGCCCGCGCCCATCGTCGCGCCTTCTCTCGCGCCCTCGCCCACCGCCTCGAAGCCCGCGCCGTCCTTGAAGCCCGACGCGCCCGCGCCCAAGCCGCTCACCCGCCAGCAGCTGATGGAGCGCGCGCTGGCCAGCGCCGGCAAGAAGGCCTCGTCCGAGCCCAGATCGAAGGAGGCTCCCGATCCCGAGCGCGCCGGCAGCGAAAACGGCTCCGTCTCGGGCACGGCGACGAGCGCCGAAGAGGGCGATGAGTACTTTACCGCCGTGCACGACGCCATCCTCGAGAACTACATCGTGCCGTCGGTCATCAGCGAGCGCGAGCGCATGTACCTGACGGCCACCGTGCTCGCGTACATCGGCCCGCAGGGACAGATCTTGAAGCACGAGTTCCAGAAGAAGTCCGGCAATGCCGTCTTCGATCAAGCGCTGGAGCTCGCCATCCAGCGCACCAAGCTGCCGCCGCCGCCGGGCGGAATCGCGCGCGAGCTTCGGGATTCCGGCGTCGCGCTCAACTTCAAGCCATGATCAAAACAGCCCTTCTCATTTTGCTCTTGCCGTTGGCGGCCTCCGCGGCGCGCCCCACCATCGATCTGTCCGGCGCGCGCTTCCAGGCGTATCCGCTGGCCATCGCGCGGCCGCTCGGGGCGCAGGAGGCGGGCGCGGCCGTCGGCGCCGTCCTCAGCGCCGACTTCGAGAAGAGCGGCCTGTTCAAGCTGCTCGACCCCGCGTCGTTCCTGGCGCCCGCCACCGAGGGGCTGACCGGCATCGACTTCAGCAGGTGGGTCTCCGTCGGCGCGCAGGCGCTGGTGAAGCTGAGCTGCGAGGCGGCCGGCGAAGAGGTGAAGTGCGATCTGCGGCTCTACGACGTGACGCGCGCTTCCGAGTCCTTGCACGGCACCTACTCGGCGCCGAAGAACAGCGTGCGGCAGATCGCGCACCGCTTCGGCGACGACGTGGTCCGCTTCTTCACCCAGGAGCCCGGCATCTTCCAGACCCGCATCGCCTACGTGCGCGAGGGCGAGACCGGCAAGCAGATCGTCGTCGCCGACTACGACGGCTTCAACCCGCAGGCCTTGACCGGCGCCTCGAGCAACATTCTGCCGGCCTGGTCGCCCGACGCGAAGACCATCGCCTTCACCAGCATGCGCGACGGCATGGGCTTTCACATCTTCACCGTCGACACCGTCAGCAAAGCCATCAAGTCGGTGGTGCTGATGGGCGACTTCGCGAGCGGCCCGGTCTACGCGCCCGACGGCAGCAAGTTCGCCTTCTCCGCCTCGGTCTCCGACAACACCGACATCTACCTGTCGCAGCCCGACGGCTCGGCCGGCAAGCGCCTGACCGACGCGCGCGGCATCGACGTCTCCGCCTCGTGGAGCCCCGACGGCAAGCGCATCGCCTTCGTCTCCGAGCGCGCCCGCTCGCCGCAGATCTATACG
>DATBAA010000939.1:0-5142 GCA_036271755.1 Myxococcales bacterium
CTGCAGATCACCATCGTCTGGTTCGCGGTCTTTACCTGCTTGCAAGGTTTCGCCACCGGCTATTGGCAGCTCTTCACCGCGCGGGCATTGCTCGGCATTGGTTTCGGCGGCGAGTGGGCGGCGGGCGCGGTGCTGATGGGCGAGACCATTCGCGCGCGGTATCGCGGCCGGGCGGTGGGCACCGTGCAGGCCGGCTGGGCGATTGGCTGGGCGGTCTCGGTCGGGCTTTATCTGCTGACCTTCCATTACTTCGCCGAGGCGGTGGCCTGGAGGCTGCTCTTCTTCTGCGGCATCCTGCCCGCGCTCTTCGTCCTCTTCATCCGCAAGAACGTCCACGAGCCAGAGGTGTGGGAGGCCACCGTGGCCGCGCGCAAGGCGGACCCAACGCAGCAGGGGCGGTTTCTCGACATCTTCAACGCCGACATCTTGCGCACCACCATCTTTGCCTCGCTGCTCGCGACCGGCGCGCAGGGCGGTTACTACGCAATCACCGCCTGGTTACCAACTTACTTGAAGACGGTGCGCGGACTCTCGGTCACCGGCACGGGCATCAACGTCTTCGTGGTCATCGCCGGCTCGTTCTGTGGATACCTGGTCAGCGCTTATCTGTCCGATGCGCTGGGGCGGAAGAAGAACTTCTATCTCTTCTCCGTAGGCTCGATCGTGATCGTGCTGCTCTACACGCGCGTCTCCTTCAGCCCCGGCAACCTGCTCTCCCTGGGCTTTCCCTTGGGCTTCTTCGCCAGCGGGATCTTCAGCGGCATGGGCGCCTTCTTCACCGAGCTGTTTCCTTCCCGTATTCGCGCCTCGGGCCAGGGGTTCTCGTACAACTTTGGCCGCGGCATCGGCGCGCTCTTTCCCAGCGTCATCGGCTATCTCTCGGAATCGATGCCGTTGGGCCAGGTCATCGGCATCTTCGCCGCATCGGCGTACGCGCTGCTCTTCCTGGCCACGCTGGCGCTGCCGGAGACGCGCGGCAAGGAGCTGTCGCCTGCTTGAGGTTGGCGACGGCGCCGTGCTTCTGGAGCTTGCGAACTCCGAAGCGCGGGCGCTCGCCGGCTTCTTGCAGCGCACGCAGCCGGCGGGGTTTCTCGAAGCGGTGCCCGGGGCGCGCACGCTGCTGGTGCTCTTCGATCCTTCGACATTTGATCGCGCGCTGCTGCGCGAACGGCCGGCTGCAGGCCTGGTCTCGGCGCGAACGGTCCGGCTGCGGACGATCTATGACGGGCCCGATCTGGCGGACCTCTCGGCGCGGCTCGGATTCGACGCGGCCGCGGCGCATGCGGCGGCCGAGCACGTGGTGCAGTTCCTGGGGTTTCAACCGGGCTTCGCGTACATGAGCGGCGGGTTCGCGGTGCCGCGGCTCTTGACGCCGCGGGTGAAGGTGCCGCGCGGGTCGGTGGCGGTGGCGGACTCGTATACGGGCGTATACCCGTCGGACAGCCCGGGCGGGTGGTGGCTGATCGGGCGCATCTTCGACGAGCTGTTCGATCCCTGGGCGGACCCGCCTTCGCTGCTGCAGCCGGGAGACCGCGTCGTCTTCGAAGAACTAGCCGCTGAAGAAGCCGCGAAAATCTCAAGTGAACAGCGTTCACATCTCCGAGGAGCAAGTGAACAGCGTTCACTGAACAATTCGCGAGCCTCTCGCGAGGGCGTCCTCCGGGTGGTCAAACCGGGCGGCCATGCCACCGTCCAAGGCGCGCCCCGCTACGGCTTCGCGCAGTACGGCGTCCCCGCCGGCGGCGCCATGGACCTGGCCTCGCTCGCCGCCGCCAACGACTTGCTCGGCAACGCGCCGCTCGCCGCCGGCCTCGAAGCAGTCCTCGCCACTCCCGCGCTGGAAGCGCTAGTCCCGATCCGCATAGCCATCGGCGGCGCGCTCCACTCACTTGAATCGGGACAGATTTTGCCGCCGCAGAAAGGCGCGCTGCGCAACTACCTCGCGGTCGAAGGTGGCCTCGCGCAGGACCCGCCCGGCGCGCCGCAGCCACCGCTGCAGCCGGGCGAGATCCTCTATAGAAGCGACGCCGCCAGCCCCACCCCGCCGCGCCGCCTGCCGCCGCTGCCCAGAGCGACCGACCTGCTCACGCTGCGCATTCTGCAGGGTCCCCAATACGGCTGGTTCCAAAACCCCGAGCTGCTCATGGAAGCCGAGTGGCGCCTGACTCCCCAGACCGACCGCCGGGGCGCCCGACTCGAGGGCCCCAAGCTGCTCTTGAACCGGCCCTCTGACTTGCCATCCGAAGGCACCGCCCCCGGCGCCATCCAGGTTCCGGGCGACGGCCAACCCATCATCCTGGGGCCGGATCGCCCGGTCACCGGCGGCTATGCGAAGATCGCCGCCGTGCTCTGGGACGACCTGCCCCTGCTCGCCCAGGCCCGCCCGGGCGCGCGCATCCGCTTCGTGAGGCCATAAATGAACATCGACCTCAATGCAGACCTGGGCGAAGGCATGGACGACGCCGCCATTCTGCCCTACCTCACCTCGGCCAACGTCGCCTGCGGCCAGCACGCCGGCTCGCCCGCGCTGATGGACCGCACCGTCCAGCTCGCCCTGGCCAACGACGTCCGCATCGGCGCGCACCCCGGCTACGCCGACCGCGAAAACTTCGGCCGCACCAACCTGAACCTGCCCGAAGACGAGCTGAAGGCTCTCGTCCTCTACCAACTGGGCGCCCTCGACGCGCTGGTCAAAGCCCGCGGCGCGAAGCTGGTCCACGTCAAAGCCCACGGCGCGCTCTACAACCAGGCCGCCAAGGACCCGAAGCTCGCCAAGGCCTTCGCCGAAGCCGTGCACAGCTTCGATCCAAGCCTCATCCTCGTCGGCCTCGCCGGCGGCCGGCAGCTCGAAGCCGCCAAAGCCGCAAACTTGAAGACCGCCGGCGAAGCCTTCGCCGACCGCCTCTATGCGGACGACGGCTCGCTCGTCCCCCGCACGCAACCCGGCGCGGTTCTGCATGACCCGAAAGACGCCGCGGCCCAGGCTGTCCGCCTCGCCCAGAGCGGCCGCGCGCAGACCATCTGCCTGCACGGCGACACCCCCGGCGCGGCAGCCATCGCCCGCGCCGTTCGCGAAGCGCTCGAGCAGGCAGGCGTGACCATCGTCGCGCTCGCGAGCTGACATCTCCGTATCGACGGGTATTGTCGCTCCATCGCCCGTGCGCCAACTGCAGTCGCATGAGCGGAATCCCGCAGCGCGAGTTCGGCAAGTCTGGCGTGAAGCTGGCCGCGTTGGGCCTGGGCGGCCACCACCTGGGCGACGCCGAGAGCTACTCCACCGCCGAGCGCATCGTCCACGCCGCGGTCGACGGCGGCGTCATGTTCTTCGACAACTGCTGGGAGTATCACAACGGCCGCTCGGAAGACTGGATGGGCCGCGCCCTCAAAGGCCGCCGCGACAAGGTCTTTCTCATGACCAAGGTGTGTACCCACGGCCGCGACAAAGCCCTGGCGATGAAGATGCTGGACCAGTCGCTGCGGCGCCTGCAGACAGACCACCTCGACCTCTGGCAGCTGCACGGCATCAGCTTCGACAACGACCCCGACCTCGCCTTCAAAACAGGCGGCGGATATGAAGCGCTCCTGGAAGCGAAGAAGCAGGGCAAGATCCGCTTCATTGGATTCACCGGACATAAAGATCCAAAGCTGCACCTCGCGATGCTGCAGAGAGGCCAATTCGACGCGCTGCAAATGCCGTTGAATCCATTCGACAGTCACTTCCACAGCTTCGAGAAAGCAGTCCTTCCCGAAGCGGCGAAGCGCCGCGTGGCCGTGTTGGGAATGAAGCCGATGAGCGGCAGCGGCGACCCCGTGAAGAAGAACATCCTCACCGCCGAAGAGCTGCTCCGCTATGCGATGAGCCTGCCCGGAGTGACTTTGACCATCTCGGGAATGGAGAAGCTCGAATACCTGCAAGGCAACCTGAAGGTCGCGCAGAGCTTCACGCCCATGACCGCGGAAGAGCTGGAGGCCACTCGCAAGAAAGCCGCGCCGGCCGCGGCTGACGGCCGCTTCGAGCTCTACAAGACGAGCATCAAGTACGACAACCCGGAAGCGCGCAAGGCGCACGGCTTTCCCGAAGACGACCAATCGAAAGAGACCAAGGAGAAGCTGGAAGCCGCCAAAGGCAAGGAGGAGGGCAAATGAAGCGCCGCGACGTGCTCAAGACCACCGCCGCCTTCGCCGCCGCCGCGGCCCTGCCCGCGAGAGCCCAAATGCAAAAAGAGATCCCCAAGCGACCGTTGGGCAAGACCGGTTTGAATGTCTCGATTCTGGGCGTCGGCGGCTTTCATCTGGGCCTGGGAGACGATCCGGGCATCGCCGACCGCATCGTCCACGAAGCCATCGACAGCGGGCTCAACTTCTTCGACAACGCCTGGGAGTACAACAAGGGCGAGAGCGAGAAGCGGCTGGGCGCGGCGCTGAAAGGCAAGCGCGATCAAGTCGTCCTGATGACCAAGCTCTGCTCGCACGGCCGCGGCAAGCAGTTCTCGCTCGACATGCTCGACGAATCGCTGAAGCGTTTGCGGACAGACCACCTCGACGTCTGGCAGATCCATGAAGTGGTCTACGACGACGATCCCGACCTGCACTACAAAGCGGACGGCGCCATCGAAGCGCTCACCGAGGCGAAGAAGTCGGGCAAGGTCCGCTTCGTCGGCTTTACCGGCCACAAGGATCCGTCGCTGCACCTGCGCATGCTCGCCAAAGGCTACGCCTTCGACACCGTGCAGATGCCTTTGAATTGCTTCGACGCCAGCTTCCGCAGCTTCGAGCGGCAAGTCTTGCCCGAGGTGAACAAGCGCGGCCTCGCGGCGCTGGGCATGAAGAGCATGAGCGGCCGGGGACAGCCGCTGCTCGAGGGACAGATCACGCCGGAAGAGGCGCTGCGGTATGCGATGAGCCTGCCCGTCGCCACCACCATCAGCGGCATGCAGACGGTGGAGGTGCTGCGGCAAAATCTCGCCATCGCGCGCGGCTTCACGCCCATGTCCGAAGCGGAGAAGCAGGCGCTGCGCAGCCGGGTGGCAGAGGTGGCGGCGGACGGCCGCTACGAGCTCTACAAGACGACCAAGAGCTACGACGCCGATGTAGGCCGGCAGCAGCACGGGTATCCGCCGCCGGACGAATTGCCGCTCTAAA
>DATBAA010000940.1:0-1993 GCA_036271755.1 Myxococcales bacterium
TCCTGCTGGGCATTCTTTTGCTGGCGCCCTTGATCGGCTATCTGCCCATGGCCTCGCTGGCCGCGCTCTTGATGCTGGTGGCGTGGAACATGTCGGAGGCGAAGCACTTCCTGCACGCCCTGAAAGTCGCACCCAAGAGCGATGTCGCCGTGCTGCTCACCTGTTATGTGCTCACCGTCGTCTTCGACATGGTGGTGGCGGTCACGGCGGGAATGATCCTCGCCTCGTTTCTCTTCATGCGCCGCATGGCCGAGACCTCGGAGGGCCACCTGATCGCGGAGGATCAGCCGCAGCGCCGCAACCTGCCGCGCGAGGCGATGCTCTACCAGGTGAACGGTCCGCTCTTCTTCGGCGCGGCGGAGTCGGCCATGGAGGCGTTCAAGGCCGTCGGCGTGCGTCCGGAAGTGGTGATCCTCGATCTCAGCGCGGTGCCCGCCATGGACGTCACCGGCCTGGTGGCGCTGGAGAGCGCGCTCGCGCGGCTGAAGCAGCAGAAGGTGCTGACCATCATCGCAGGCTTGCGGCCGCAGCCCGCGCAGGTGCTGCGCAAAGCCGGGCTGGGCGAAGAGCCGGGCCTCTTCTTCAGCGAGACCCTGGACGCCGCCGCCATTCGCGCGGAGCAGCACCTCGCCAGCGCGGTGCGTCAGCCCAAGCCGTAAATGTCTACTGCCAGTAGACAAAATGGCTTTATTTATTTTGCACTAAAAACCGAACGATATCAGAGGAGAAGAGTGAGTGTGAGTCTCCGCATATTGCTTTGTGCGCGCCTGTGGGAATCTCGGCTCGTAGAGCGCCTGAGGGGGCAGCATGAAACGTGGAGCAATCGCTGGAGCGGTGTGCCTGTTTGCCGCCGGCTGTGGAACGCAGACGACCTCGCAACCCGCGGGGGCGCAGCTCGGTGGCGTGCAGATCGTCGCGCCGGCGTCGGCCGTGGCGGGCGTCGCCTTCACCGCGCAGGTGACCGTCGTCGACAAAGCCGGAAACGTATTGCCCGCATATGTTGGCCCGGTCACCCTCACGTCCTCGGACTCCAAGGCCGTGCTCCCCGCGCAGTTCGCCTTCAGCGCGCAGGACAAGGGCATGCACAGCTTCACCACCGTCGCGTTGGCCACGGTCGGCGCGCAGACGCTGACCGCCACCGAGGGCACCGAGAACCTGGCGGCGTCGGCCCCGGTCGCGGTCGGCCCCGCGGCTGCCTCCAAGCTGCAGCTCACGGTCGCTGCGCAAGTCGCTTCGGGAACGGCAGTGACTTGCTCGGTGACTGCCTTCGACGCGTTTGGAAACCTCGCGACCGGCTATACCGGCACGGTCGCGCTCACTTCGTCCGACGAGGCCGCGACGCTGAGCGGACCGCACGCCTTCACCGCGGCCGACGCGGGCAAGTTCAGCTTCGAGTGCACCTTCGCCACCTCTGGCGCGCAGACGTTGACCGCCTCGGACGGGACGCTGAGCCAGACAGCCGACGTGCAGGTCGGCCCGGGCGCCGCCGCGCGGCTCGAGCTCTCCGCGCTGCCTGCTTCGGTCGTGGCCGGAGACGCGCAGGACCTCACCGTCACCGCGTTCGATGCCGCGGGAAACATAGCCACCGGATACACCGGCGACGTCCAGCTCACTTCGTCGGATGCAACCGCGCAGCTCGCGGCGGCTCATCCGTTCGACGCCACCGACAAAGGCGTTCACCTCTTTGCCGGCGCGGTCGCGTTTCACAAGGTTGGCGCCCAGTCGGTGACCGCCGGCGACGGCACTTTGTCGGCCACCGCCAGCACGCAGGTCTCGCCCGGTCCTGCCGCCGCGCTCACGCTCACGCTGCCCGCCTCGGCCAACGCCGGCGCCAATCTGGACGCGAAAGTCTCCGCCTTCGACCGCTTCGGCAACGCGGCCACGGGCTACCTGGGCACCGTCGACTTCGTCTCCAGCGACGCGCAGGCCTCCCTGCCTTCGCCCGTCACCTTCACCGCCGCGGACGCGGGAGCGCACGTCATCGCCGGCGGCG
>DATBAA010000941.1:0-3721 GCA_036271755.1 Myxococcales bacterium
CCAGATCCGGGAGCGCGTGGCCGACCAGATGCGCATCGAGGTGGCAGCCGGTGCCGGTGTTGATCTGGACCGCGCGCGCGCCGGTTTTGCGAATGCGCTCGGCGTCATTCTCCGTCTCTTGATCGCCTTCGATCACCGCGCAGGCAAGCCCGCACTCGCGCACGGTCCGCTCCAGGAGCGTCGTCTTGCCGGACCCCGGAGAGCTCATGAGGTTGAGCGCGGTGATGCCCCGGCTGCGCAGCCAGTAGCGGTTCTCCGCCGCCAGCCGGTCGTTCTTGGAGAGGACGTCCTGCTCGAGCCGGATGATGTTGACGCGGGCGCGCTGGTGCCCGTGCTCATGAGCCGTCTCGCCGCCGCAGCCACAGGTCGCGCACATGTCTACAAGACCTCCATTTGCTTGATGCGAAGCTCATCGCCCGAGAGCCATTCCAGATCGGTCTCGCCGCAGGCGCAGCGCCCGAAGGGCCGCGACAGCTGCAGCTCGGCGCCGCAGGCGCGGCAGCGCGCGCGCCCGGGCACTTGAATGATGCGCAGCTCGGCCCCTTCCGCGCGAGTGCCCGCGCTGGCGGCGTCGAAGCAGAAGAGCAGGGCGTCGGGCAGCACCGCCGAGAGCTGCCCGACCTCTAGATCGATGCGCGTGATCCGCTCTCCCTCGCAGCGGCTCACGGCGAGCTCCACCACCTGTTGCGCGATGCCCAGCTCGTGCATCAGCGCAGCTCCGCCAGCAGCTCTTCGACGAGGGCGCACGCGGGGTCGATTGCAGCTGCGACCTGCGGCGACAAGCCCATCTCCATCTCGGACGCGGAGGCCGGCTCGCAGCCGACCACGCGGACGATCTTCGGCGCCTTGCCGATCTCGCGCGCCATCGCCAGGACCCGCGCCGGGTGCATCTCGTGCGGATCGAGCTCGGGCGCCGCGGAGGTGTTGCTGGTGTCCAGGACATAGAGCGTGCCCGGAGCTCCGCCGCGCGGCGCGGCGTCGAGCAAGATGGCGGCCCCCCAGCCGTCGGTGAGCGCGTAGGTCAGCTCGAGCCCGCGGATGCCGAAGTCCTTGACGACGACGCCTTCCGGCAGCCGGCGTTGGAGCAGCCGCTGCGCGACCTCGACGCCGAACGCGTCGTCTCCGAAGAAGATGTTGCCGATGCCGGCCACCAGGACCTTCATTGCAGCGGCTCCAGCTCGTCGGCGTGGAAGAAGTAGCGATGGCCGAAGAGGCCGAGATCTCTTCCCGGGTCGTCGTCGACGGTGAGCGCGAAGAGGACGCGGCCGTCCAGATCCTGCTCGACGCCTTCGATGGTGGCGGCCTTGCCCGCGAGCGCGATGTCGAACACGTCGGCGCGCTTGTTGGGCCTGAGGCGCACCTTGTCGCCCGGCCGCAGCGGCTGCCCCGAAGGCTTCAGCTCGCGGATGACGCCGTGCAGGTTGCCCAGCTGCTCGGGCGTGAGCCGCTCGGTGCGTTCGATGAGCTGCTTCGCGCGCGGATCGCGGCAGGCCTCGCGGCGCTCGTCGTCCGTCAGTGTGAGGATGCGCAGCGAAAGGATCTCGTCGATCTCGGCGGCGTCGAAGAGATCTCCGGGGCTCTCGGGCGCGATCCGCGGGTGGTCGTAGAGGATGATGGGCGACGAGAGCATGGTGTCGCTGCCGCCGACGAGCACCGGCCAGAAGCCCTGGTTGGCGCAGCGCGCGGCCGCTTTACGAGCGTCCTCGGGAGGATCGAGCAACGAAATGAGCTCGCCGCCGGTGACGCCGAAGAGCACGTGGGTCGAGATCATCGTTTGCTCGAGCGCCGCGTCGCGGGGAGCATCGGCGGCGAGAGCTTGCCGGTTCTCCGCCTCGACGCGCACGCGCAGGAAGCGATCGTCGATCGCCTCGACAATGACGGCGGGGACGTTCTGCTCGCGCTCCACGGCCTCGGCTCCGCGCACCTCCAGCCAGCGCAAGACAGCCGTGGCTTTGGCCGCGACGCCACGGACCAGCACCTCGGTGCTCAGGCGCCAATTCTCGAAGTTGGCTTCGGCCCAAGTGCGCGGATAGAGCGCGCCCAACGGCCAGCGCTGCCGGTTCTTCAGCGCCGATCGCCGGTATGGGTAGAGCAGGTAGCCTTCGTACAAGACGGCTGCAGCCACGCGTTCTGCGGCGGCGCGGCTCATCGGGCGCTCGAGAGCAGCGCCTCTACGGCCTGCTCGAAGGTTTGGAAGCCGGCTCGAGTCTTGTAGCGGTGGAGCTTGTCGAGCGTCTCTCTTTGCAAGCTGACGAAACCCGAATTGGGAAAGCAGGCCTCGGCTGCGTCACGGAGGACTTGCAGCGGCAAAGAGAAGCGCGCCTCGCGGCTCCAGGAGATGGGCGCCGCCTGCAGCGCGCCGTCCGGGCGCGCGTAGAAGACGGTGCCGCTGAAGAGCAACAGCAGCGGCACCTCGCCCGACTGCAGCGCGTGAAAGTACTTGGCTGCGGCGACGCAGAGGTCGGTGCTGCAAGGCACCTCCAGGCCAAACTCCGTCTCGCGGCTGAACGCCGGCACGTTGGCGGAGATGGTGGTCCAGAGCAGCGGCTTGAGCGTCGTGCCCCAGCGGCTCTTGTCTCCGAAGAGATCCTGCAAGCCCGCCTCTTCGGCCACGGCATAAGGCCGCCTGGGCGCGTCGATCTGGATCTGGCAGCGCAAGAGCACGCCGTGCACCGGCTCGCTGGCGTCGAGCCGCAGGGCCAGCACCACCAGCGGCGCCATGGCATGCGAGACGGCGCGGGCGCCCGAGACCGAGAAGCGCAGATCAGGCACGCGGGCCTCCGCGCAGCTCGTCGAAGAACTGCCCGATGCGCGCCGAAGCTTCTTCGCCGCCGGAGAACCCGCGCCACGTCTGCCGCAAGAGCCCGACCAGCCGGTAGCAGTGGTCGACCGAGACCAAATAGTGCTCGCGCTCTCTGCCGAGGCGATGGACGAGCAGGGCTTCGACGTCCGGAAGCAGCGTGAGTGAGTTGCTGCTCTCGACCTGCTGCCAGGCGTCCAGCGGCACCAGCGACTCGGTGGCGCCCGCCGGCCCGGGATAGAACGCGGCAATGCCGTCGCGGCTTCGCAGGAAGAACGCGAGGCCGATGGGCATGCGCAGCGAATCCCACTGCGCGTCGCTCAGGTTGAATTCGACCAGCAGCTCGGCGCGCGGCTCGACCCGCCTGAGCTTCGAATCCGCGTGCTGCGGAAAGAGGATGGCGCAAGCCTGGCAGGCGCACTTCAGCTGGTGCGCGCCGGGGTCGACCAGGTGCTCGTGCCGCGGGCCGATGGGCGCTCCGCACAGCTCGCACTTCTCGATCCGCGGCGGGCGCTCCCGCGCGAAGCGCCTCAGCGCGGCGAGCCCGCTCATGCGCTGATCCCCAACTGGCCGATCCCCAATTGAATGACGGGGCCGACCGTTTCGATCTCGATGCCGGTCGCGTCCGGCGCCGCAGCCCAGAGCGAGTCGAAGAGCGATTCCCGCGCCTCGTCCGCGTGCTTCCCCGAGATCCGGACGCGCACGACCCCTTCGCGCGCCGAGATCAGCTCGACCTGGACCGAGGACGCGCCCAGCTCCGCGCGCGACCTCTCCAAGGCGGCCAGCGCGCGCTGCTCGACGGAGAGCGGATGCAGGTCGTGCAACGCCAGCAGCGCCCCCACCAGCGGGTCGTGCAGCACCGACTCGCGCAGCGTCGAGCCGCCCAGGTCGAGCATTCGCTGCAGACCCTGCCGGTGCAGC
>DATBAA010000942.1:0-4364 GCA_036271755.1 Myxococcales bacterium
CACCGGCGCGCCCGACGCGTCCGCGCCTGCCGCCCGGAACAGCTCGGCGATGGCGGCGCCCGGCACCACCACCTTGCCGAAGACGCGATGGTCGCCCAGCCACGGATGGCTCTCGAGGCCGAGCAGCGTTTCGTACAAACCGGCGTGCCCCGCGGCCGACAGCTTCGAACCCAGAAGCGGATGGCCCGTGGGCTGGCCAGATTGCTTCAGCGCCGGAGCAAGCCAGTAGCGCTCGCGCTGCCAGGCATAAGCGGGCAGGCCGGCGCGCGCTCCGCCAGAGGTAAAGACCGCGGGCCACTTCACCTCGCCGCCGCCGGTCCAATGCGCGCCCAGCGCGGAGAGCATCGTCTCCGTCTCGCTCTTGCCCTGGCGCAGCGAAGCCGTACAGCGCGCGCTCGCGGGCAAGAGCCCGAGCAGCGTCGCGCGCGGTCCGATCTCCACGAACGCAGACGCCCCCGCCTCGGTGAGCGCCCGCACGCCGTCGCCGAAGCGCACCGCGCGCCGCACGTGCCGCACCCAATAGTCCGGCGTGGCGATCTCGTCGCCCGCGAGCTTGCCGGTGACGTTGCTGACCATCGGCAGCGAGGGCGCCCGCAGCCGCACCGAGCGGGCGACTTCCGCGAAGGCCTCCAGCATGGGGTCCATTCGCGCCGAGTGGAACGCGTGCGAGACCGCGAGCGGCGTCGTGCGCACCTTCCGCGCCGAGAGCTTCTCGCGCACCGCCGCGATGGCGCTCTCGGAGCCGGCCAGCACCACTTGCGCGGGGCCGTTCACCGCCGCGATCTCGAGATCTCCCTCGAGCCACGATGCCGCCTCGGCTTCGGAGGCGGCGGCCGAGAGCATGGCTCCGCCGGCAGGCAGCGCCTGCATCAGGCGCCCGCGAGCGGCCACCAGCGCCGCCGCGTCTTGCAGCGTGAAGACGCCCGCGACACACGCCGCCGTCAGCTCACCGATGCTGTGCCCCGCGAGCAGCTGCGGCTCGACGCCCCAGGAGCGCCAGAGCTGGACCAGCGCGTATTGCAGCGAGAAGAGCGCGGGCTGCGTCCATGCCGTCTGATCGAGCAGGCTGCCAGCGGCCGTACCCCACATCGCCTCGCGCAGGCCTTCGTCGAAGCACGCCAGCGCTTCGTCCAGCGCGTCGCGAAAGACGGGCCAGGCGGCATACAGCTCGCGGCCCATGCCCGGCAGCTGCGAGCCCTGCCCCGAGAAGACGAAGGCGGTCTTGCCGCGCGAACGCTGAATCGGCTCCGCGCTCGCGAGCTCTGCGTCCAGATCTTCGCGCGAGCGGGCAACCACGGCGAGGCGGTGCTCGAACGCGGTGCGGTGAGTGGCCAGGCTGTACGCGACGTCCCGCAGGCTTTGGCCGGGATGCGCGGCGAGGTGCTGCCGCAGCTCATCGCGCTGGGCGCGCAGCGCTTCTTCGCTCTTGGCCGAGACGACGAAGAGGTGCGCCGCGGTCTCGTCCGGAGCCAGCCGCACCGGCGCTCCAGCGACAAAGAGGCGCCCCAGCGCCGCGAGCATCGTCGCCTGCTCGTCGAGGCCGCGCTCCATCGACGGAATGCGCTCCGCCGTTCCGGGCGCGAGCTCGAGCAGCACCGGATGCGGTCCGACCTCCAGCAGGACGTCGGCGCCCAGCGCCAGCGTGGCCTCGAGGCCGTCGGCGAAGCGGACCTTCGCCTCGATATGCCGCACCCAATGATCGGCGCCCGGAGCTGCCTCGACCGCGCCGCTCAAACTCGACACCAGCGAAAAGCGGGCCGGACGGTACGTCAACGAGGCGGCGACCGCGCCAAACTCCTCGCGCATCGGCGCCATGAGCGGAGAATGAAACGCGTGCGAGACGGCCAGCCGCCGCGTGCTCACGCCTTCGGCGGCGAAGGTCGCGGCAATGGCCAGCACCGGCTCTTCCGCACCCGAGAGAACCACGCTCTCCCGGGCGTTCACCGCCGCGACGGAGACGGTGGCGGCGAACGGCGCTGCCCGCGCGAGCACTTCGTCTTCACGGGCCGCGATCGCCACCATCGCTCCGCCCGCGGGCAACGCCCCCATCAATCGGCCGCGCGCGGCGACGAGCTTCACCGCGTCGGGCAGCGACAAGACGCCCGCGACGCAGGCGGCTGCGAGCTCTCCGATGCTGTGCCCCAGCACCGCGGCTGGCTCGACCCCGTAAGACTTCCACAGCTCAGCGAGCGCGAATTCGAGCGCGAAGAGCGCCGGCTGCGTGAACTGCGTCCGGTGGAGAAGATCTCCGCCGGACCACATGACCTCGAGCAGATCCGCGCCCTGATCGAAGAGCACAGCGCAGCGGTCGAGCGCCGAGCGAAACACCGGCTCGGCGCGGTAGAGGCCGCGGCCCATTCCCAACCACTGCGAGCCCTGGCCGGTGAAGAGCATGGCGACGCGCGGCGGCTGCCCGGCGCGGCCGGCGGTGAGCCCCGGCAAAGTCCTTCCCCCGGCGTACGACTGCAGCAGCCCGGCCAGCTCCTCGCGCGAGCGCGCGACGGCCGCCAGCCGGTACTCTTCGCGCGGTCTCAGCGCTGCCTGCCTGCACATTTCGGCCAGCGAACCATCTTGCGCCAGCGCCGCGGAGGCCGCCGCCAGACGGAGCGACGGCTCATCCGCCGCCGATAGAACGAACAGTCGCGGCTCCGCTTCCGTAGCGCGCTCCAGGATCACGTGGCTGTTGGTGCCGCCGAAGCCGAACGAGCTCACCCCCGCCAGCAGCCGCCCGTTCTCCGCGGTCCACGGCGCGTGCGCCTGCTGCACCGCCACTCGCAGCGCGGGAAAGTCGATGTGCGGATTGGGCCGCTGGAAGTGCAGGCTGCGCGGCAGCTCGCCATGCTCCATCGAGAGTGCAACCTTGATGAGGCCGGCCATGCCGGCGGCGGCCTCCAGGTGCCCGATGTTGCTCTTGACCGAACCGATGCGCAGCGCCCGCGCCGCCGGGCGGCCCGCGCCGTAGACGGCTCCCAAGGCGTTGGCTTCGATGGGATCGCCCAGCATGGTGCCCGTGCCGTGCGCCTCGACGTACTGCACCTCGGCCGGTGACACGCCCGCCCGTTCGCAGGCCTCGGCGAGCACCGCCCGCTGCGCGCTGGGGCTGGGCGCGGTGAGGCCGTTGCTGAAGCCGTCGTTGTTCACCGCGCTGCCACGGACGACGCAGTAGATCCGGTCGCCGTCGGCCTGCGCGTCGGCGAGCCGCTTGAGCACCAGGACGCCTCCGCCTTCGCCGCGCACATAGCCGTTGGCCCGCGCGTCGAAGGCCTTCGAGCGTCCGTCCGGAGCCATGGCGCCGAACTTCGTCATCGCCACGGTGCTGTCGGGCGAGAGGATGAGGTTCACTCCTCCAGCGAGCGCCAGCCGCGACTCACCCCGCAGGAGGCTCTGGCAGGCGAGGTGCACCGCCACCAGCGACGAAGAGCAGGCGGTGTTGACGGTGAGGCTCGGCCCGACCGTGCCGAGCGTGTAAGAGACCCGCGCCGCGACGATGCTCAGATCCTGTCCGGTGGCGGTGTGTTGGACGATCTGGTCTCGCGCTCCTTCGAGGAGCCGCGCGTAGTCCATCCACATGGCGCCGAAGAAGACGCCGGTGCGGCTGTCGCGCAGGCCGGCGGGGACCATGCCCGCGTCCTCCAGCGCTTCCCACGAGAGCTCCAGCGCGAGCCGCTGCTGCGGATCGATCTGCGAGGCTTCGCGCGGCGCGATGCCGAAGAAGAAGGGATCGAATCGATCGACCTGATCCAAGAAGCCGCCCCAGCGGGTGCTCATCTTCCCGGGCGCCGTCGCATCCGCGTCGAAGAGCTTCGCGATGTCCCAACGGTCCGCCGGCACTTCGCGAATGGCATCCACTCCGTCGCGCAGGAGAGACCAGAACGCGTCTGCCGAAGGCGCGCCCGGAAAGCGGCAAGCGAGCCCCACGACGGCGACCTGCGAGCCGTCGCCAGCCTGCCCCGCGGCAACGGGAGTGATCGCCTGCGAGGCCGCGCCATCCAGGTGCCGCGCGAGCGCGACAGGAGTCGGGTACTCCCAGGCGATGGTCGGAGAGAGCACCCGATCCAGCTGCTTGCTCAGCTCCGCGAGCATCGAGGTAGTGGCTAACGACGTAAGGCCGAGGTCTTTGAACCTCACATCCGGATCAATCTCCGAGGGAGCCGCCTCAATGGCCTCGGCGATGTAATCGACAAGCCACAATTTTGTATCCATTTCGCCCCCTTGCGATCGCCGACTCGCGAGGGGCGTCTGTAGTGGGTGAGCCGGGGCCAGTCAAGCAGCCCTTGTGGCTAAAATTCTGGCTTGACAGATTTTGCCCGGGCCAACCGGCTGGCCCGCATGGCTAATTCAACGGCCATTGGCAGACTCACTTA
>DATBAA010000943.1:0-7539 GCA_036271755.1 Myxococcales bacterium
CTTCTTTCTCTTCCCAGGCGCAGACACGCACGGCCAATCATTTCCTTTATATCTCCTGCAAGTGACCGCGCTCTCGGTGGCGATCTCCTGGCTCTGGTGGCGCGCCAAAGGAAGCCTGCTGCTCACCATGCTGCTGCATTCCGCGATCAACAACACCAAGGACATTGTTCCTTCCGCGCAGCCGGGCGCCGTGGATGCCTTCGCGCTGAGCACTTCGCCGGTGGCCTGGATGACGCTCGCCTTGCTCTGGAGTTGCGCCGCGCTCTTCCTGGTTCAAATGTGGAGAACAGCCGGCAGACGAGGTCTCATTACTCCCGCGGCGTGAAGATCCGGGACAGCGTCGCGACGTCTTTCGCGGAGAGCGACGCCAGCGGTTCGGGCGCGCGCTCGTCGATGCGGCTCACGGCATCAGCGAGGCGCTTCCCCGCGGCGGTCACCGAGACGACCTTCGTGCGGCGATCGGTTGCATGAGATCGGCGCCGCACCAGGCCGCGCTCTTCCAAGTCGTTGACGATGACCGTCGCTGCCGGCGCGTCGATGGTCATCGCCTCGGCGAGCTCGCGCAGAGAGAGCGGCCCGTTGGCCACGCGGGTGAGCGCGCGAACGCGAGAGAAGGGCAGGCCGGTCACTTCGATGGCGGCCCGCCGCCAATCTCCGCGGCTCTCCATCACCAGCGTGACGAGCAGCTGCCAGATGCGATCGACCTCCGCGCGCCGGCTCATTCCGCGGCCACCGCGAGCGGGCCTCGCGCGGTCCCGGCTGTCGCGGGCGCGTCGAGCAGGAAGGCGACGCGCGCCGCGCTGGCCCTGGCCCACTCGCTCGTGGTCATCAGGCCCAGGGCCGCGATGGCGATGCCGTAGCCCGTGGTGAGCCACCAGACGGCATGGGTCGAGCTCGCGAAATCTGCCGTACGCGCGCTACCCGCGATCGAGCCCGCGATGGCCACGCCGAGAGATGCGCCGACCTGCCGGCTCGTCGACGCGAAAGCGGAGGCCACGCCGGCTTGCGCGCGCGGCATGCCGGAGACGGCCGCGTTGGTGATGGGCGCGTTCACGAGGCCCAGGCCGGTGCCGAAGACGGCATAGGCGATGACCAGCTGAACGAGCGGCGTGTCCGGGCGAAGCGTGGTGAGCAAGAAAGAGCCCGCCGCGATGCAGAGTCCGGCGGTCACGACGGCAAAGCGCGATCGGCCCGCGCCGACCAGCCGGCCCGAGAGCGGCGAGCAGATGACCATGGCCAGCGCGGCCGGCAGCGTGCAGAGACCGGCCTGGAGCGGCCTCAACCCGCGGGTATCTTGCAAATAAAGTGAGTTGAGAAAGAGAAAGCCGCTGAACGCCGCGAAGGCGATCACCGCCGTCAGCGTGGCCCCGCTGAACGGCGCGCTGCGGAAGAAGCGTAAGTCGACCATCGGCTCGACGCGACGCGCTTCGTATAGCAGCAGCGCAGCGAGGGACGCGGCTGCGATGGCGAAGCCCGCGATGATGACTGGCGTTTGGAAGCCGAGGCGGCGTCCTTCGATGACCGCCGACGTGAGCGTGCCGAGCAGGATGACGATCAACGCCTGCGCGACGGGATCGAAGCGGCGCGCGCGCGCAGGCTTGGACTCGGGAATGAACTTCGCGGTCAAGGCGATGGCGGCGAGCCCGATGGGCACGTTGATCCAGAAGATCGATCGCCAGCCGATGGTCTGCGTGAGCAGCCCGCCGACCAGCGGACCGATGGCCATCGAGACGCCGAAGACCGCGCCCCAGATTCCGATCGCCCGCGCGCGCTCCTTCGGGTCGAGGAAGGTGTTGACGATGATCGACATCGCCACGGGGTTGAGCATGGCGCCACCCAGCGCCTGCACCGCCCGGAACGCCACCAGCGCGGGCGTGCTCGGCGCCAGACTGCAGAGGAGGGAGCCGAGGCTGAAGAGCCCCAGGCCCGCCTGGAACGTGCGCCGCCTCCCCAAGCGATCCGCCGTCGACCCCGCGAGCAAGAGGAAGCTGGCGACGACCAGCGTGTACCCGTCGATCGACCACTGCAGCCCGCCCACCGAGGCCTGGAGATCGCGGCGGATGGCGGGCAGCGCGACGTTGACGATGGTGACGTCCATGGAAACCATCAGCAGGCTGCTGCTGCAGATGGCCAGGATCAGGTAGGGTCGTACAGGCTGATGGTTGTTCATCTACAACAGTTATATTCGTACAAGAGTGCTCTCGCAAGCGACAGGTCGCGAGAGCCTCTTGAAAGCCGCGTGATCCCGGGGGTCAGCGCTCGATCACCACTTCGAGATACTCGCTGGGCACCGCTAGCGCGCGCTTGCCGCGGTTGTGGCTTACGCAGAGGTCGCGCATGTCGGCCGCCAGCTTCTCCTGGTCGTGCGGCTTCAGCGCGCCAAAGGCCTTGAAGGTCGGGCCGTAGAAGCGACGGAAGACGTCGACGAAGTGATCGGCCGAGAGGTAGCGGAAGATGAACTCCTTGCGCGTGGCGCGAATGGCCTTCACGCCCGGGAAGAGCTCGGCGAGGCGCGCCTCCGAGCCCCAGCGCAGCGGCGAGTCCACGCCGGCGGGCGGCGGAACGTACTTCGCCACCGTCTTCAGCAGGCCGCCGATGAAGCCTTCTGGCGTCCAGTTGGCCATGGCGATCTTGCCGCCCGGAGCGACGACGCGCGCCATCTCGCGGGCCGCGCGCGGCTGGTCGGGCGCGAACATCACGCCGTAGGTGGAGAGCGCCACGTCGAAGGCGCCGTCCTCGAAGGGCAGGTTCTCCGCGTCCGCCTCGAGGAACTGGACCTCCAGGCTCTCGGCGGCGGCGCGCCCGGCGGCACGCGCCACCAGCTCCGGCACGTAGTCGATGCCGGTCACCTTGGCAAAGCGCCGCGCTGCCGCCAGCGACGCGTTCCCGTTGCCGCACGCCACGTCGATGACGCGCGAACCTGCCTCGAGCTCGACGGCCTCGCAGAGCGACTCGCCGACGAGCTGCAGCGTCGTCCCGATCACCGCGAAGTCGCCCGACGCCCACATCGCCTGCTGCTTCGTCTTCAGCACATTCAGATCAACGGCTTCCATGTTTGATTCCTTCTTGGCTTGGTTTGTTGTTTCGCCGCAGGGGTTGTATTCACCCGCCGTTGGAAAGGAATGATTGGGCGTCGGTTCCGCATGACCGCGCGTCCAGGAGGGTCATGGCTTCACGCGCAGACACACTCTCCGACGTGCTGCGGGCCGTGCGGCTGCGCGGCGCGCTCTTCTTCACCGTGGACGCCGTGGCGCCCTGGGTGGCCGAGGCGCCGGACGCGCAGCAGCTGGAAGGGCACATCTTGCCCGGCGTCGATCACCTGATCGAGTACCACGCGGTGACGCGCGGCTCGTGCTGGGGCGGCCTCGTCGGCGAGGCGCCCATCCGCCTGGAGGAGGGCGACCTCATCGCCTTTCCGCAGGGCGGCGCGCACGTCATCTCGAGCGCTCCGGGGATGCGCGGCGCGCCGGACATGAGCCTGCCGGGCCGGCTGCGCCAGGAGCGGCTGCCGCTCCTTCTGCGGCTGGGGACGGGCGGGCAGGATCGCGCCGCGCTCATCTGCGGCTTTCTCGGCTGTGATACGCGGCCCTTCAACCCGCTGCTCTCGGTGTTGCCGCGCACCATTCATCTGCAACGGGAGACGGTCGAGCGCGCCGGCCTGCACCAGCTGCTGCAGCTTGCGCTGGAGCAATCGCAGGCGGGGCGGGCGGGTGGAGAGGCGGTGCTCTCGCGGCTCAGCGAAGTGCTCTTCATGGAGTTGGTGCGGCTGCACCTCGAGTCGCTGCCGCCGGACAGCGCAGGCTGGCTCGCGGGGCTGCGCGACGAGAGCGTCGGCAAGGCGCTGGCAGAGGTGCACGGAGCGCCCTCGCGCGACTTCAGCGTCGAGGACCTGGCGCGGAGCGCGGGCATGTCGCGGTCGGGCTTCGTCGAGCGCTTCACGCAGCTCCTGGGCATTCCACCGATGCGCTACCTGGCGCAGTGGCGCATGCAGCTCGCGGCCGGGCACCTCGCGGCGGGAACGCTGGGCCTCGCGGAGATCGCCGATCTGGTGGGCTACGGTTCGGAGGCCGCGCTGAGCCGCGCCTTCAAGCGCCAGGTCGGGATGGCGCCGGCGGACTTCCGCAAGTCGAAGCGTTGCTAGGACCTTTTCTCGATTGGCGCTACACAGCTGCTTTTATTTGGAGGAATCCCCATGGCTTTTGACGTCTACAGCGCGACCGTTCCCGTCTTTTCCCGCATGCTTCGCAACCTGACCTCGCATCTGGACAAGGCGGAGGCGTTCGCCGCTTCGCGCAAGTTCGACTCCTCGATGTTTCTCCAATACCGCCTCGCGCCCGACATGCTGCCGCTCGTGCAGCAGGTCCAGATCGCCTGCGACACGGCCAAGATCGCCTGCTCGCGGGTGTCCGGCGTGGAGGCTCCCAAGTTCGAGGACACCGAGAAGACCATGGCGGAGATCAAGGCGCGCATCGCCAAGACCGTCGACTTCCTCGGCTCGCTGCCGAAGGAGAAGTTCGCCGGGGCGGACGCGCGGCAGGTGACGTTCAACTTCCGCCGCCAGCCCACCAACGCGGCGGGCGAGGTGTACGTGCTGGGGCACGCCATCCCCAACTTCTTCTTCCACTACACCACCGCCTACGCGCTCATGCGGCAGGCGGGAGTGGAGATCGGCAAGTCCGACTACCTGGGCGACTTCCTGCCGTAGCGCCCAGGTCACTGCAGCTCTTCGCCCGCGAGCTCGGAGTAGACGATGAGCTTGAACGGGTTGAACTGATTTCGCGCGCGAAGACCGTCGAGGGCCCGCTTCCGCTCTGCCGTCAGGGCCGGTGAGTCCCGGTGCGCGGCGAGGCCAGCGGTGGCGAGCCGGAGCGCCATCGCGTGGTCGCCGCGGACGTTCAAGGCCGCCGCCGCGCGTTGGACTCCTGCTTCACCGCCGAGCAGATCGAGCGCCGCGCCCCAGTCGGCATCGCTGAACACAGCGAGGCCATCGCCTTTGGAGCTCCAGTAGCCGGACCGCTGCGCGTAGAGGCGCTGGACCGCGTCGTCGCGCATCAAGAGATAGGGCAGCACCGCGTCTGGGTGATCGCGCAGCACCAGGGGCATCAGGTTGTCGCCCAGCGCGTCGGCCAGCGTCCGGCCGTCGTGCAGCGACTTCAGCGTCGCCTCGCGCAGCTCGGTGACGGCAGCGGCCAGCGGCTCCAGCACCGCGAAGGTGAAGTTGTCGGTGAGCGGCGGATGGCCGTGGATCAGCTGCGCCGGGCCCAGCGCGCGCAGCTGTGCCACCGTCTCGAGCATTCCCTCGACCGAGCCCTCCGCGACGAACGGCGCGCCGAAGTAGGGCATGAACGCATCGCCGACGAAGATCACGCCCGCGTCGGGAAGGCGGACCATCAGCGCGTCATCGGTTTCGCCGCCGGCCGTGGGGATGAGCTCGAAGCGCGTGCCGCCGACGGTGAGCGTCTGGCGATCGGCGACCAGGCGCTGGGGCGACAGCGAGTAGGTCTTGGCGGCTCCGCTGCCGAAGAAGTAGTGGAACGGCACGTCAGCGGCGTTGACCTTGGCGAGCTCGTCCTTGAAGTTTGCGTGCGCGATCACCTCCACACCCGGCCCGGCAAACGCGGAGAGTCCGCCGACGTGGTCCCAATGCGCGTGGGTGATGATCACCTTGCAGAGAGGCAAGTCGATGCGCTTTCGGACGGCCGCGAGCGCCTCGGCCGCCGTAGCCTTGGTGGTGCCGGCGTCGATGGCGACGAGGCAGCTCGAGGTGGCGACGAAGCCGATGTCGGCGAAGTCGTATCCGCGAGCGACGTAGACGCCTTTGGCCGGCTCGCGAATCTCTTTGGGCGTGAACCTGTAGCCGTCCTTCGCCGAGACGCTCCCGTCGGCGGCGAGCACGCTCTTGCCCTCCAGCGCGGCCCGCGCCGTGCGTGCGAGGCCAGGCGGAAAGCGCGCCGCGTTCTCGAGGACCCACTGCAAGTCGCTTGCGCCTTGCGCATGCTTGCCGAAGCGGTCGGGCAGGGCGACGAAGACCACGCCGCGCAGGTAGCGCGCGAGGCCGTCCTTCGCCGCCGCGTCGTCGAGCCTGGCGATGGCCTGCTCCACCCAGGCGACGCGGCTGAGCAGCGCCACCGTCGAAGCGGACCGCGCTTGGAAGAGGCCCGTCAGCGCCTCGAAGAGCGGCTGCGTCTGGGGAAGAGCGACGAAGAACGCGTAGCCATCCGAATCGCGGTTCGCCGCGAGATAGGCGTTCGCGAGCTGCATCACCACCGGCACCGACGGGTTCGGCCAGCGCACCGCCTGCTCCAGCGACTCGAGCTCGCGGTCGCGGGTGACTCGCGGCTCGGGTGGTGAATGCGCGCAGGAAGCCAGAAGCAGGACCATCGCCATCGTCAAACGCATGTTCGTCTCCTTTACGTGTAGATACACCTATTGAAGCAAAAAAAATTCACATCGACTCCAGCACGGCCATGAGCTCTTTCCATCTGCGCTCGCCCAGCGAATCCACCACGCGCTTCTGCGCCGCCTCCCAGCGCGGCAGCGCGCGCTCCAGCGCTTGCTGGCCCCGCTCGGTGAGCGCCACCTTCCGCACCCTGCCGTCCGGCGTCGCGCGGCTCTCCACCAGCTTCTCGCGCTCGAGCGGCGCGAGGTTGCGCGTCAGCGTCGTCCGGTCGAGCGAGAGCACCTCCGCGAGCCTGGTCAGCGGCATCTCCTTGCCGATGGCCAAAGCGGTGAGAAGGGTGAACTGCGTTCCGCGCAGGCCGGTGTCCTCGATGGCCTTGTCGAACGCGGCCGACACCTGCCGCGAGGCCCGGCGAAGGCTGTTCGCGGTGCACTCCCGGGCGACGCGCGCGCAAAGCTCGAGTGAACGCTGCTTCATGGAACGTGTATATACACCCACCGCGCACGCCGCAACCACGGACCGTCTAGTTCAGGTGGTTGTCGAGGTTCCAGCCGTCGCCGCCGGTGGGCTTGGGAATGGAGTCGACGTTGAGCGTCTTGTAGGTGCCGCCGTCGACATACGTCAGCTTCGCAATCCATGCCTTGCCTACGTCGCCGTCCATGAACTTGCCCAGCGAGTAGGGCGCCTTGCGGAGGATGTCGTAGGTTTGATCGACCTGCTTCTCGGTGATGGTCTGCCCCGTCGCGAGCAGCTCGGTCATATACGCATAGAGCTCGTCGCAGAAGGTCCCGTCCTGACCTTGAGTGTTCTGACCATATCCGTGGCGGCAGGCGTGATTCACTTCGTGCGCCAACTTCTTCACCGTCTCGCTTGGATCCTGGATGGAGGCGGGCGTGATGCCCAGCTGCGAGGAGCAATTGACGGTGATGTCGTGGGACGCGTCGGTGTATTGCGCCAGCGCCTCGGCGCCGCCCGTCTTGGAGCCCAGCTTCAAAGGCAGCCCCTGCATGAAGTGCTCGACGGTGTTGGCCAGGATCTTCTTCGCCGTCGGCCCCGCGCCGTTGGTCCGGCTGATCAACAGTGAGATGACGCGCACCAGCCGCTGCTGCGTATCGGTCTTGGTGCTGCCGCTCGCGGCC
>DATBAA010000944.1:0-4425 GCA_036271755.1 Myxococcales bacterium
ACGTCTAGAGCAATGGCGATGACATACTCGAGATCGAAGATTCTCGTCGCCTCTCCCATCAATTGAATCTCGATGGCGTTCTCGATCGCTTCGTCGATCAAGGCGTTGCCGACGAGAAATTGAACCGGGACATCTTCGATCAGGATCGAGTCCGCGTGCGCACCCTCGGCCGGGCCGTATCCCAGGTTCTTCAAGTATTCGTAGATCGGCCTCAACGAGACCAACAAGCCTTGCGATTGCAGGTGGCAGAACACGTCGAGATCTTCGGTCGGGATAGGCTCGGAGAAGTAGGTGGCTGCCCAAGCACCGCCAATGGCGTATTGCTCGATCAAGCCTCTCTCTCGGAGCTCGTTTACTCGTCGAAGAACGAGCTGGAGGTTTGACGTCGTCAAGATGCGAAACCTTACTTGAAGTGGCGTTTGGTGGCGGTCACCGCGTTTTGGATCTCGCGCAGGCAAAGGGTCTTGGCGTCTTGCAGGGTGCGCTGCCGCACCGCCCGCACGGCCTGCGCGCGCCGCCGGAGCAGCCCGAGATCGATCTTCAAGCTCGCCGGCTCGCCGATGTTTCCGCAGAGCGCGCTGCCATCCGGGCCGAACCTTCCGTTCGAGATGCGCTTCAGCATCTCTACCGGCTGCCGCGTGACCGCCGTTCCCAGCGTGGCGGAGAGCTCGTTCCGCAGCGCGCCATCGCTGAACCGGACCAGATACTGCTCGGCGTCAATCCAGGCCGGCTCGCCGCTGCCCACGCGCGTGAGCAGCTCGTTCCAGTTCTTGTCCTTGGCCGCGAAGGTCTGGAACGCCTCGCGGTTGCGAATGTGCGAGCGCAACTCCTTCGGGCAGCCGATGACTGTCGAGCAGATGGCGGCCGCGAGCAGCATCATGTGCGAAGCGTAACACAGAGCTATCTAAAGGAGCGCTTCACCGCGGCTTTTGACTGCCGGATCTCGCGGAGGCAGCGGCGCTGCACTGCCTGCAAATCCTTGCGGCGCACCGCTTGGACCGCGCGCTCCTGCTGCCCGAGAGCAGCCAGAGTCTGCCCGCGTCGCCTGGTCATCACCGATGTTGCCACAGAGCGCGATGGCGTTCGTCCCGAGCTTTCCAGCGGCGATCAGCGCCAGCATTTGCTCCGGCCGATGAATCAAGGCCTCACCCAGCGCGGTGGTGAGCTCTTCTGTAACGTGACCGTCTGAGAGCCCGGCGAGGTATTCTTCGAGCTCGATCCAGGCGGGTTCGCCGCTGCCGATGCGCTTCAGCAACTCATTCCAAGATGTATCGTCATCGGCAAACCGCTCCATCGCTTCGCTCGATTGGATCTTGGCGCGCAGCTCTTGCGGGCAGCCGATGACTGCCGAGCAGATGGCGGCCGCGAGCATCACGCGTAGTGGACCTTGACGGTTTCGATGATGGTCTTCAAGGCGGCCTTCACCATGTCGGTGCTCTCGTGGCGGACGATGATGTAGCCGTCGCCCTCGTAGCCGTCGCTGCGCATCGCTCCAACCTCGGGCAGCTTGGCCTCCACCACCAGCTTCCCGACCCGCTGGTGCACCTCGTGCACGCCCTCGACGTGCGCCACCCGGCCGTGTCCCATGCCGCGCAGGAACGCCGAGCCCACCGCGTACTTGCGCTCCCAGCTGCCGTCCAATTCGCCGTCGACGACCGAGCGCACCCAGGCGCGGAAGATGTCCTCGCCGTGCGCCAGCCCCGTCATGGTGCTGATGTTCGCGCCGGGCGGCCGCTGCGCGATCTCGCCGATGACCAGGCTGCCGTCGGGCCGCTGGAACCACTCCATGTGCGTCATGCCGTCGGTCAGGCCCAGCGCCTTGATGGCTCCGCGGGCCATGGTGCGCGCGCCGTTGTACTCCGCGCCCGAGATGTCGCGCGGGAGCATGCAGCACCACTGCACCCAGGGCGTCTCCAGCACCTCGAGGCAGGTGGGCAGGTAGTGACTCAAAGACTCCATGTGCTGCTTGCCGCCGAGGGTAATCGTCTCGAAGCTGAACTCGCGCCCGCGCAAGAACTCTTCAGCCAGGATGGGCCGCTCGGCGCTGGCGCCAATTCCGGCCACGCCGCGCAGCAGCTCTTCGGTCGAATTCACCCGCCAGGTGGACTTGGCGCCCATGCCGGACGGCGGCTTGAGCACCATGGGAAAGCCAACCTCGGCCGCGAACTCCTGCGCGTCCTGCGGGCCCCGCAGCAAGCGGCTCTTCGCCACCGGCAGCCCGGCCGCCCGCAGCGCGGCCTTCATCTGTGACTTGTCGCGGAACAGCTCGGCGACCGCGGGCTGCGTCCCCGGAACGCCAAAGTGGGCGCGGGTCTGCGCCAGCTGCACCATCATCGCCTCCAAGATGCCGATGATCCGCTCGGGCTTGCCGTGGCGGCTGGCCAGCAGGTCCGTCGCGTCGATCAGGTCCTTGGTCGAGAGCGGGTCGGTGACGCGGACGAAGTCCTGGTAGACGTTGGCGTCGGCGCCGGAGGGCGGCGTGTGGACGATGCCCAGGAGCCGCACGTTGGGCAGCTTCGAGGCAGCGCGCACGAAGCGCATGGTGATGTCGGTCGGGAAGGGTGCTGCGAAGATGACGTTACGCGGCATGGGCGGAGAATGGCTGCCCGCAACGTGCTCGTCAAACTGCTAGGCTGGGCGCCATGCGCGTCGTCTTCTTGTCCCCTGCTTTTCCGCCCGAGATGATCCAGTACACACGCGGCCTAGCCGAGGTTGGCGCGGAGGTCTACGGCATCGGCGACACGCCCCGCGGCGCGCTGCCCGCCGAGGTGAAGCCGTACCTGCACGACTACTTGCAGGTGCCGGGGATCATGAACGAGGACGACGTCATCGAACGTGCAACCAATTGGTTGCGCGGCAAGACCGTCGATCGCGTGCTGGCCAACTGGGAGGTGCTGGTGATGCTGGCCGCCCGCCTGCGCGAGCGTTGGGACATGCCCGGCATGAGCCCCGATACGGTCCACGGCTTTCGCGACAAGGAGATCATGAAGGAGCGCGTGCGCGCCGCCGGGCTGCGTGTTCCGCGCTCGCGCCGGGTCAAGACCGAGAAAGAGCTGCGCGAGGCCGCCGAATACATCGGCATGCCTTTGGTGGTGAAGCCCATCGCCGGCGCGGGCAGCGCCGATACTTATGCGGTGCGCACGCCCGGTGAGTTGGAGGCGGTCATCCAGGCGACGCGGAATGTCGCCGAGGCCAGCGTCGAGGAATATATCGAGGGCGAAGAGTTTACTTACGACACCGTCTGCATCGACGGAAAGCCCGCCTTCGAAAACGTCGCCTCTTACTTACCCAAACCATTGGAAGCGCGCTCATTGGAATGGGTGAGTCCGGTCATCATCACCGTGCGCGACATGCAGCAGCCCAAGCTGGCCAAAGGCATCGAGCTGGGCCGCAACGTCTTGACGGCCATGGGCATGCAAGACGGCTTTACCCATATGGAATGGTTTCTCACTCCAAAGGGCGAGGCGGTCTTCGGTGAGATCGGCTGCCGCCCGGGCGGCGCGCACCTGGTGGATCAGATGAACTACACCTGCGATATCGATCTCTTTCGCGAGTGGGCGCGCGTCGCCTGCTGGAAATCATTCGAGGCGCCGACGGCGCGCAAGTACAACGTGGGCATCATCTTCAAGCGAGCGCTCGGCCGCGGGCGCATCACGCGCATCGAGGGCTTGCACGACTGGCTGCGAGAGGCGGGCGGCTGGGTCGTCGAAGAGAAGCTCTCACGGCCCGGAACGCAGCGGCGCAACTGGAAGCAGACGCTCTTGTCCGACGGCCACCTCGTCGTTCGCCACCCGACCTGGGACGAAGCGCATCGTCTGTCATTTGCCGCCGCCAACGGCATCAAGATGTTTGCCGAGTGAGAGCGGGCGGCACACAACGGCACTTAGAAAAGTCTTTGTTCGAACGATTGAGGAAGAGGACGACAGGGCGAGCGGTTAGAGTGCTTGCCCCATGAACGAGCAACCCCCGACCTCTCCGCCGAAGCTCGCCTGGCTGGCGTCGCCCTTTCTCGTGCTCGGGCTGTTGGTCGTCAGCTTGTTGGCCGCTCCGCACTTCATCGACAGCCGCGCGGAGATGATCTCGGTCTTGCGGGCGATGGCCATGCTGGGCGCGGCCGGCAGCATCTTGTCTTTCTTGGTGGTCCGCTGGCACCAGCAGCGCTGGAGCGAGTGGCGCAAGCGCGCCGGAGAGCGCTTGGAAGAGCTGGAGCAGTTTGCCAGCCGCGTCGCGCACGACATCGTCAGCCCGCTGGGCGCGGCCACCGCGGGCGTGCACATGCTCTCGCAGAAGCTGCGTTTCGATCCGCGTTCGCAGAAGATCGCGTCAGCCGTGCGCGGCAGCGTCGATCGCGTGGCGGCCATCGTCGACGAGCTGCTCCGCTTCGCCTGGGCGGGCGGTCACGCAGCGCCCAATGAATCGGCCGAT
>DATBAA010000945.1:0-5767 GCA_036271755.1 Myxococcales bacterium
GCGGACGCGTTGGTGCGATCGCTGGCGTTGTTGGTGCTGTTGGCCATCTGCGTGGCAATTTCGGTGGCGCGGATGAGCGCGTTGTTGACGCCCGAGAGCGCGGTGTCGGAGGTCTTCAGCTCGGCCGAGGCGGAGATGGCGCCGTTGGCGATGGCAGCCAGCCGCGTGGAGTTGAGCTGGTGCGTGACCATCTGCCCGGCGGCCGCCGGGTCGTCTCCGGCGTGCTGCACGCGAACGCCCGAGGCAGCCTGCTCGGTGGCGGTGTTGACGGACTGGCGCGCCCGCTGCGAGAGCAGGTCCGCGTTGCCGAAGATCATCGAATCGGTGACTCGCATCATTGCACCGCGAACAGGGCGTCAAAGCAGGCGTTGGCGGCGGTGATGACGCGCGCGATGGCGGCGTACCCCTGCTGCGCCTGCGTGAGGTTGATGGTCTCTTCGTCCACCGAGACGCCGCTGGTCGAGGCGCGCATGGTGGTGAGCTGGGCGGAGATGGTGGCGTCGTGATCGGACAGCGCCTGCGCCGACTGCTGCGCGACGCCGAAGGCCGAGGTGAGCTGCGCCGCCGCGCCTTCGGGAGTGCTGCCAGAAACGGAGGCCTGCGTCTCGGTGGCGATCATCTGCTGCAAGGCGCCGGAGTCTCCCGAGGTGGCGGTGGCGTTGCCGGCCGCCGCGAAGAGCGTCGGGTCCGCGGCGATGGCGGCATTCAATGAGATGGTCGAGGCGCTCGTGGTGCCGGTGAAGAGCGCGCGGCCAGTCGAGCCATCGGCGGCGAAGCCCGCGGCGTGCGCGGTGTTGATGGCGTCGCCGGCTCCGGCGGCCAGCTGATCGAGGCTGTTCGACGCGGACTGCAGCGCGCCGTCGCGAGCCGTGATCAAGCCGCCCAGCGTTCCGGAGGTGACTTGCACGGCGGCCGGCCCGGTGCCGTCGGTGTGGGTGATCCGCAGCGCCAGGTGGCCGCCGTTGTTGGCGTCGACCTGGGTAGAGAGCTGCGCTGCCGAGCCGCCGCTGACCAGGGGCGTGCCGTCGGGGAAGGTGAGGTTGAGGTTGCCCTTGTTGTCCGGCACGGGCGTAGCGCCGGTGAGCGCGACCAGCTGATCCTCCGCCTGCTGCCGCGCGTCGAGCAGCTCGTTGGGAGTGCCGCCCAGCGCGGCCTGCTGCTGGATCTGCGTGTTCAGCGAAGCGATCTGCGACGCCAGCTGATTCACTTGCGGCAGCGTGCTCTGCAGCTGCGAATCGACGCCGGTCCGCGCCGAGGCGATGTCCGCCGACGCCTGGTTGAAGCTGCGCGCCAGCGTCTGCGCGCCGGCGAGCGCTGCCTGGCGCAGCGCCGGGTCGCTCGGGTTCTGCTGCAGCGCCCGCAGCGCCGAGTAGAAGGTGCCCAGCGAAACGGCGACCCCGTCCGTCGAGCTGGGATCGAGCGCGGTCACGCCCTGCAGCGTGTTGGTCTGCGCCAGCGAAGAAGCCGCGCTACCCAGCGCGACCGGCAGCTGCGCCTCGACGAAGCGGTCGCGGCTCTGCGTGACCGTGGCCAGCATCGCGCCGTTGCCGATGACCGCACCGCCCAGCCGGTCGGATGGAATGACCGACTGCACCACCGCCGTCTGCCTCGAGTAGCCGGGGGTGTTGACGTTCTCCAGGTTGTTCGACGCGGTCGCGGCCAGGCCCCGCGCGGCCGAGAGGCTGCTGCCGGCGTTCTGCAGGACTGAGAGGAGGTCGGCCATGGCTCAGATCCGCGTCGAGAGAATGGAGGCCAACCGATCGCTGCGGCCGATGCCGCGGCGGTCGTAGATGGGCTTGGGAGCGAGCTGCGAGAGATAGGCCTTCACGCAGTTGATGGAGCGCTTGAGGAGCTGCCGGTTGGTCGCGTCCTCGGTCTCCAGCCTGGCGGCCAGCTTGCGGGTGTTGCGGTAGAGCACCAGCAGATCGTCCGCGCCCAGCGAGTGGGCCAGCATCGAGAGCGAGATGCGCGGCAAGCCGATGAGGTTGCACGAGCGCTCGACCAGCTCGACCAGCGACGACTGCAGTCCGTGCGCGAGGCCGTTGAAGACTTCGCGGTCGGACGCGCCCTCGTTGAGGGCGTTGGGCGAGAAGGTGTTGACCATCGCCGCCCGCTGCGTTTGCGCCGCGGCCACCGCCGGAACCAGCGCCTCCTGCATCGCGTGCAGGATGCGCGAGATCTCCGGGAGCAGCGAGCGCGCCGCGATCAGGCCCTGAACATTGCCTGCAAGCGCGCCGTCAGCTCTGCGTCGTCCATGATCTTGTCCGCGATCTGCTGCGAAGTCGGCCAGACGTACGTTCCCGACTTCACCTGCGACGCGATGTTGTCGACCTTGTTCTGGTGCTTGACCGACTGCGCCGCCATCGCCTGCTGCGCGATCTGCGGGGTATCCACCGTGTCCGCCTGCTGCGGCGCCGAGGTGGAGCTGGGCGTTCCGGCTCGAGGAGCCGTCGTCAGCGTCGCGATTTCCTGTGTTCCATTCACCTTCATGGCGATCTCCCGGCCGATTCATGACTGGCCTCCTGTCTCTTCGGCCGTGGCCGGTTGGGCGATAAGGGAATGCGTCACGTCTCTGACGCTTTTTTCGCTAAGTGCTTGAGGTAACTGGCTTTGCAATTGGCGGGCGAGCCCCAGGCCGCCCGACTTCGCGACCGCGTCCGCCAAGACTTCGACGAAGAGGCCGCTGTTCATCGACGACCCGGCCTCGCCGGTGCCTTTGAAGGCGCCGGACGACTCCAGCATCTTCTGGGTCAGCAGCGACTCCATCTGCTCGGCGGCGTCCTTCTGGGCGTTTGCCGCCGAGATCGGTCCGGAAAAGATGCTCATAAGACCTCCAAATCAGCGTCCAGCGCCCCCGCGGCGCGCATCGCTTCGAGAATGGCGATCAGGTCCCGCGGACCCGCGCCCAAGAGATTCAGCGCCTTGACCAGCTCCTGGACAGAGGTGGTGGCCGGCAACGCGACAGCGCCGTTGTTGGTCTCGGTGGTCTCGATGTCGGCCGTCTCCCGCGCGACGGTGTTTCCGGTGCGCGAGAAGGCGTTGGGCTGGGAGATGACCGGCTTTTCGCGGACCGCGATCTGCAGGCCGCCGTGCGCCACCGCCACCGGCCGGATGCGCACCTGCTCGCCGAGGACGACCGTTCCGGTGCGCTCGCTGACCACGATGCGGGCCCGCTGGTCGGCGTCGACCTGAAGCTTCTCCAGCCTGGCGACGAAACCGACCGGATCCTTCTGATCTGCCTCCACCTTCACTTCGATGGCCGCCGAGTCGAGCGCCTTGGCGTGCTCTCCGCCCAGCTCCTTGTCGATGGCGGCGGCCACGCGGCTGGCGGTGGTGAAGTCCGGCTGCTTGAGCTGGAAGACGATGTTGCCCTTGCCGAACTCTCCCGGCGCCAGCTTCTCGACCAGGCCGCCGTTGGGAACGTTGCCGCTGGTGGGCTGATTCTTGGTCACGGCGGAACCGGCCGCCGAAACTTCGAACCCGCCTGCTTGCACCGGACCCTGCGCGACCGCATAGACCGCGCCGTCCGGACCGTTCAAGGCAGTGAGCAAGAGCGTGCCGCCGGAGAGCGAGCGCGCGTTGCCCATGGAAGAGACATTGACGTCGATGCGCGCTCCGGGCCGCGCGAAGGCAGGCAGCCGGGCGGTCACCATCACGGCGGCGACGTTGCGGACGCGAACGTCCTTCTTGTCGATGCGGGCGCCGAACCGGCCCAGCATGGCGGCGATGGCCTGCGAGGTGAACACCACCTGCTCGGTGTCGCCGGTGCCGGCGAGGCCGACCACGAGGCCGTAGCCGAAGAGCTGGTTCTCGCGGACGCCCTGGATGTCGGCGAGCTCTTTCAGCCGCACCGTCGCGCCCTGGGCCCCGAACGCCGCCAACGCCATGCAAGCAATGATTCGTTTCATCAGAAGGGCCACAAGTGAGAGAAGAACTTCGCCAGGCCGCCCTGCTGCTGGTTCTCCGAGAGCACACCCTGGCCGGTGAACTCTATTTCCGCGTCCGCCAGCGCCGAGCTCTTCACCGAATCGTCCTGATCGATGTCGATGGGCCGGATGACTCCCGAGATGTAGAAGTGCTGCTCCTCGCTGTTGACCAGCACGGTCCGGTGGCCTTCGACGAAGAGGTTGCCGTTGGGCAGCACTTTGCGGACGACCGACGGGACGGTGGCGGTGAGCCGCTCGGTGCGGCCCGTTTGGCCGTTGGCGTTGAACTGCGAGCTGGAGCTGCCGTTGATGCCCAGGTCGACGTTGCGGTTGTTGGTCTGCACCAGGCCCGCGGCGTTCAAGAAGGCCTGCAGCTCCATCTTGGTCTGCTGATCGCGCGAGAGGCCCGTATCGGAAGACCGCCTGGCGTCGGCGATCTCTTCCACCTTGATGACCACCAGATCGTTCTGCCGCAGCGCGCGGGCGTCGGAGAAGATCTGGCCGGCGTAGCCTTCGCGCCAGAGGCTTCCCGGCGTGGCGGCGATCTGGTTCTTCTCCTCTTCCTTCTCCAGCGTGTACTCGCGGTGCTTGGCGACGTACGGCTTCATCTCGTGGGCGCAGCCGGCAGCGAGCGCTAGAAGCATGGCGGCGCGCTTCATGGCGACACCACCAGCACGCCGTTTTCGACTTCGCCCTCTACGTGCTTGCCGCTCGGCAGGACGGCGCAGCTCTTGCCGCGGCCGCAGGGAACGACGCGGCCGGCGGTGGCGATGCGCAGCGAACCGTCCCGCAGCTCGACCTGGATCTGGCTGCCGGTGGGGCCGGCGGCGGCCTGCAGCGAATCGGCGTCGATGATCGAACCGGCCGCGATGGCCTTGGCCGCCCGCGCTCCCGGTGGAACCTGAGCCAGCGGCTCGCCGTGGACCTCCCGCTCGGCTTGCGCGGCCTCGATGAGCTCTCCCGGGCGCGCGGCCCTGGTCGCCACCCAGACCGGAGCTTTCACGGTGGCGTGCACCAGCGCGGCGCCCTTGCAGGGTCCGCGCGAATCTTGTCCGGTGAAGCGCGCCATCACCTCGCCCGAGGCGAAGTAGGGCCGCTCGACGCTGGCCTCGCGCGCGATGCAGCTGGCCGGCGCCGCGCGATAGTTCGACAGCTCGACGGTGGCGCCGGGGATCGCGGCCGCGGTCCTGATCGACGCCGCCACGGCCGGCGGAATGGTTGTCACGGCAATGATTGCTGCGGCAATGGCCATCATCGCAGGCTCGTCAGCTTCTGCAGCATCTGGTCCGCGCTCTGGATCACCTTGGAGTTCATCTCGTAGGCGCGCTGGGTGGTGATCATGTTGATCATCTCCTCCACCGCCTTGACGTTGGCGGTCTCGAGGAAGCCCTGGTTGAGCGACCCGGCGCTATTCTCTCCGGGCTTGGTCTGCACCGCGGCGCCGCTCGCCTGGGTCTGCTGGAGCAGGTTGCCGCCGATGGCCTGCAGCGCACCGTAGTTGGGGAAGGTGAAGAGCGCCATGCTGCCCAGCTCGGTGACGTCCTGCCGGCCCGGCACCTGCGCAGTCACGGTTCCGTCGGGCTTGATGGTCAGGTTGGTGGCGCCGGCCGGGACGGTGACGGCCGGGTCGATGAGATCGCCCGCCTGGGTGACCAGCCGTCCGGTCGAATCGAGGCGCAAGTTGCCGGCGCGGGTGTAGGCGAAGTCGCCGTTGGCCTGCTGCACGCGCAGAAGGCCGTCGCCCTGGATGGCGAGGTCGGTTGCGTTGCCGGTGGTCTGCAGATCGCCCTGCGTGAAGGTGCGCGTGGTCGCGTCGGTGCGGACGCCCAGGCCCACTTGCA
>DATBAA010000946.1:0-4833 GCA_036271755.1 Myxococcales bacterium
TGCAACCCAATCAGCCGTTCACGGTCACCCTGCACATGATCGACAACGCCAATCGTCCCGTCTCGGCGGTGGGCATCGTGACCTTGAGCCTCGCGCAGAATCCCGCTGGCGACACGCTGGCGGGTACCACCACGGCGACGCTGAGCGCGGGCGCGGCGACCTTCAGCGTGCAGCTCGCGAAACCGGCCCGCGGCGTGCAACTGCGAGCCGCTTGCTCCGGCGGCTGTCCCAGCGCCGGCAACAGCGATGCGTTCACCGTGCAGATGCCGCGCTTCGCCGCGCCGCTGGGGTTCAACCCCTCGCAGCGGTCGGTCGCGGAGGGCGTCGCGGTGAACCTCGACTGGCTGCTCGACGGCACGCCTGCGGGGCTTTCCCTCCTAGGGCCCTCCACGTACGGCGCGCCGTTGGCAAGCGCGGTCCCGCTCGCTCTCGCTGGCCCCATCTCCACCATCCCATTTCCTGCCGCGACCGCTCCGGGTACCTCGGCGACGTATCGCTTGCGCACCTCGAGCGATTCGTTCGCCGGCTGGCTGCCCGATCCGCCGGTGCCACCGACGAGGTTGCCGGTCAACCTCACCCCCGCGGGCATGGCCACGCTGCCCGACGGGACGCTGGCGTTGATCGCGCAGGCCGCCGGCGACTTCGTGTTCAAAGGGATGACCAGCACCGCGCTCTCGAGCGGCGCGGACTGCGTCGTGCTGCATTTCCTCGACTCCAACTTCGTGCTTGGGTCGATTCAGCGCTTCGGCGCGCCCGGCGCCACCTGCCAACCTCTGGCCGTTGCGGCGGCCAGAGGCGGCGCGGGCGATCTCTACGTCTCGGGCAACTATTCGGGCAGCATCCCGTTCGGCGCGCAGACCATCAGCAGCGAGTGCGGCGCCAACTGCCAGCAAGGCTTCGTCCTCAAGCTGACGGTCGCGGGCACCGTCCCGTGGGTTTCGCACTTCGGACCTGCTTCCTCGACGAATTGGGCCGGCGCCAACCTGAACACGCTCGAGGCGCTGGTGCAGAACGGCAACGACTCGGGCGTGGCCGTCTATGGCAGCGCCGGCTTCGCGCACGTCAACACCCTCCCTGCCGCCGGCGGCACCATCAATTTCTTTTCGGGGAGTACGCAGACGCGTCAGATGGTCATGCCGCAGGCGGTCTTCGCCACGCTGGGCATGCTCGACGCTTCGGGCGGCTGGTCCTTCACCGGCTACGGCGCCACGCAGACCGCGCGGACCTTCAGCAGCGAAAGTCCCAAGGGCATCAACTCGAGCAGCGTGGCGGACATCGCGGAGGCGTCGGATGGTTCGCTCTTCGTCGCCTTCAAGTCGGGCATCGACGTCTTGGGCAACGCCCCGCCGCTGGGGGACAACACGGCGATGACCCTGACCCGCGGGTTCGCGACCGGCTACGACGGCGCCCGCAATCTGACCTTCCAGGGAGCGACGATCACCAGCGAGGGGACCGACCAGGTGGCGCCCTTCAGCGAGGACAGCATCCTCGGTGAGTTCGCCGGCAACTCACCGTCGGCGTCGACCCTGGTCTTCTGCGGCGACAGGAACGTGGCGTGCAACAAGCTGGCGGCGCTGCCCGGCGGTGGGGTGCTGATGCAGGGCTCGACCTTGCTGACCACGGTGGCGTTCCCGCCCATTTCGCTCTCGACGAGTCCGGCCGTGCTTGACGACGGCTCCGTTGACGTCAGCGACAGGCAATTCGTGGTTCAGCTCGACTCCGCGCTGCGCGGCATCTCCGGCGGCTTCATCTCCACCTTCGACGTCCATGACTCGTTCGATGAGGTGACGCCGGTGCCGTCGAAGTTGTTCGCCGGTCCGGACGGCGGCTTTGCGCTGCTGGGCAGCACCAATGGACTCGTCACCTTCGGCCTCTTGGACGAGCAGCGCCAGAGCGTGGGTGGCTCGCCGCGGCCGGGCCAGCAATGGCCCTTCATCGCCTGGTTCGGGCCGGACGCTCGCCTGCGCTGGGTAGATTCGATGCCGGGCGCTTCGTTCGCGGGCATGCTGCTCTTGCCGGACCAGACGATGCTCGTCGTGGGCCAGAGCTCCTCGCCGGCGACGTTCGGAGGCGCGGATTGGGATCCAGCGAACTTGCCGGCCGGGCCGTTCCTGGGGCCGCTGGGCGGAGCCAACTACAAGTCCCTGGTGGTCACGCAATCGCCCTGAAATACCCGCGCGGCCTGGGCGTTGGTAAAGCCGCGTGGAGCGCACGCTCTCAGCGAAGCTCGGGCGACTGATCCACGCCGAGCCAGGCGAGGTGAAGGCCGTGCTTTGGTCCTTCGCCTACTTCTTCTTCCTGCTCTCCAGCTACTACATCCTCCGGCCGCTGCGCGACGAGACGGGCGTGGCCGGCGGCGTGGACAAGCTGCCCTGGCTCTTCTCGGGGACCTTCGTCGCCATGCTGCTGGCGGTGCCGGCATTCTCGGCCGTCGCGGCGCGCATGCCCCGGCACCGCTTCATACCGATTGCGTATCGCTTCTTCATCGCCAACATCCTGCTCTTCTGGGCGCTCTTTTCCTTCGCGCCACCGGGGTCGCGCGTGGCCGTGGCGCGGGCGTTCTTCATCTGGACCAGCGTCTACAACCTCTTCGTCGTCTCGGTCTTCTGGAGCTTCATGGCGGACCTCTTCCGCCACGAGCAGGGGCTGCGGCTCTTCGGCTTCATCGCGGCCGGCGGCAGCCTGGGCGCGCTGGCCGGCCCGCTGCTCACGACCTTCCTGGTGAAGCCGCTGGGCACCGCCAACCTCTTGCTGGTCTCCGCGCTGCTCCTCGAGATGTCCGTGCAGTGCGTTCGCGCGCTCAATCGCTGGTCGCAAAAGACCCCGCGGCCGCAAGCGCAGCAGCCGCTGGGCGGCGACTTCTTGAGCGGCATCCGCCTCGTGTTCCGCTCGCGCTTCCTGCTCGGCATCTGCCTCTATGTCGTGCTGCTGACCGCCACCGCCACCATCCTCTATCTGGAGCAGGCGCGCATCGTCGCGCACGCCAGCGGAGACCCGCGCGAGCGCACCGCGCTCTTTGCGCGCATCGATCTGGTGGTGAATCTGTTGACGCTGGTGGTGCAGGCGTTCGTCACCGGCCGGCTGGTGAAACGCGCCGGAGTCCGCTTCGGCATTGGCTTGCTGCCCGTGCTGAGCGTGCTCGGCTTCGTCGCGCTGGGCATCTCGCCGACGCTCTTCGTCCTCATGGCGGTGCAGGCCGTGCGGCGGGCAGCGCACTACGGCATCGAGCGGCCGTCGCGCGAGATCCTCTTCACCGACGTCAATCGCGAGGAGAGATACAAGTCGAAGAGCTTCATCGATACCGTCGTCTATCGGGCCAGCGACGCGGGCACCGCCTGGATGTCGTCGGGGCTGCAAGCGCTGGGGCTGGGCGCGGTCACGCTCGCCGGTACGGCCGTTGCGCTGTCTCTGCTCTGGCTGTGGAATAGCTTGTCTCTCGCGCGCAAAGACGAAGCTTTGGAGGCAAAGTGAAGCGGCGCCAGCTGTTGGGAATGGCTGCGTTGCTGGCGCTGCGCGCGGAGGCTGCAATGGCGTTGGAGAAGATGCGGACGAGGCAGATTCCCACCAGCGGTGAAGAGCTGCCCGCCATCGGCATGGGCACCTGGCGGACGTTCGACGGCGATGCATCGCCCGCGCTGCGCTCGGTGCTGCAGCGCTTCTTCGAGGCCGGCGGCCGGCTCATCGATTCTTCGCCGATGTACGGCCGCTCGGAAGAGACCGTCGGAGCGCTGCTGCCCGCCACGCCTCGCCCGTTTCTGGCCACCAAGGTATGGACCTCTGGCCGGGATGAAGGCATCGCGCAGATGCGCAGGTCGATGAAGCTGATGTGGCCTTCGGGTGCCGGCGCCTTCGACCTGATGCAGATTCACAACCTGCTCGATTGGAAGACGCACGTGAAGACGCTGCGCGCGTGGAAAGAGCAGGGTTTGATTCGCTATTGGGGCATTACGCACTATGTGCCGTCGGCGTTCGAAGACATGGAGAAGATTATCCGCTCGGACAAGCCGGACTTCGTGCAGTTACCCTATTCGGTAGGCGTGCGCGACGCGGAAGAGCGCCTGCTTCCGCTCTGCTCCGAGATGAAGGCGGCCGTGCTGGTGGACCGGCCCTTCGAGGGCGGCTCGCTCTTTCGCGACAGCCTCCGGCGGCCGCTGCCGTCCTGGGCGGCCGAGCTCGATTGCACCAGCTGGGCGCAGATCTTTCTCAAGTTCATCCTGGCTCACCCGGCGGTGACTTGCCCCATACCCGCCACGTCCAGCCCGGAACATATGGCTGACAATCTCCGCGCCGGCTTTGGCCGGTTGCCCAATCTGGAGTTCCGCCGGCGCATCGTCGCCGAAGTCACTGGGGGCACGAAATGACCAATCGAAGGCAATTCCTCTACACGCTCGCGGGCGCTGTCGCCGCGAGCAAGGCTTTGATGGCGCAGCAGGCAGCGGAGAAGAGCCCGGACGACGATCTCGCCTCCGCGCGGGCCGCCAAGGTGCCCAACGTAGGCAAATCGAAGAAGCCGCTGAAGCTGCTCATCCTGGGTGGCACGGGCTTCCTGGGACCGCACCTGGTGGCCTACGCGACCGCGCGTGGCCACACGATGACCTTGTTCAATCGCGGCAAGACCCATCCGGAGCTCTTCGCTGACTTGGAAAAGCTGCGCGGCGATCGCGACGGCAAGCTCGAGGCCCTGAGCGGCCGCAGCTGGGACGCGGTCGTCGATACCAGCGGATATGTTCCGCGCATCGTCAAGCTATCGGCAGATCTATTGGCCAAACAGGTCAAACAGTATGTCTTCATCTCCTCCATTTCGGTCTTTCCCGACGACGTGAAGGCCGGCGC
>DATBAA010000947.1:0-2705 GCA_036271755.1 Myxococcales bacterium
GGGTTCCAGCAGGTGGAGCCGCTGGGCTGGGTCGCGCCGCGGTCGCGGACGAAGCCCGCGGCGGAGCTCTTCGTGGCCCGCGTCATCGGCGAGTCGATGGACCTGCGCATTCCGCCCGGCGCCTACTGCCTCTTCCGCGCGCCGCCCGCGCCGCCGCTGGACGGCAAGATCGTGGTGGCGCAGCTGCGCGGCTCGTCCGACCCGGAGCACGGTGGCGAGTACACCATCAAGTCGTATCGCGAGCTGCGCAAGGGCAGCCGCGTGACCGGCGCCGAGCTGCGGCCGCTGAGCAAGTCGAAGAAGTACCCCGCCATTCCCGTCACGCCCGAAGTCAGCGTCGTGGCCGAGCTCATCGAGGTCCTGCGGTAACCGGCCTACCGTCTCTCGAAGCGCGCCGGACTAGCCTTCGCGGTGCCGCAGCGGCGAGAACCAGCCGCGCGCGCCCTGGGTCCAGAGGCTGCGCAGCGCCAGCACCACCAGGATCGCGGCAGCGCACGCACCCAGGGGCGAGGACGAGAGCTGCTGCAAGAGCGGCGCCCGTGAGTCCCAGCCAGCCTGCACTTGCGGCAACAGGCGCGAGACGGCCGCGCCAGCCACCAGCGCGAACGAGAGCGCGATGCGCCGCCAATCGTACGGCCCACGCAAGAGCGGACCCGCGGCCAGCGCGGCCAGCACCGCCGCCGGAGGCAGGCCTTTGTGCAGCAGCGAAGAGGCCACCGCGACCGCGCCCGCCTCGTCCAGTCGCGCGGCGATGAAGATTCCCAAGAGCATGCCGGCGATGGCCAGCGGCGAATCCGGCAGGTGCGTAAGGCTGGCCTCGACGGCGGCGGCGGAGAGCAGCAAGAGCAAGAGCCGCGGCGCCCGCTCGCGCACGCAGTCGATCAGCGGCAGCGGAGGCGCGGGCAGGAAGATCCGGCGCACGAACGCGAGCACCGTCAGGCAGACGGCGAAGGCTGGCCCGAGCACCGTCAGCGCCAGCAGCAGCGCGTCCCAGCGGGGCGCGCGCATCCAGCCCGAGAGCGCCGCACCCAGCAGCAGCGCCGGAGCAGCCGCCAGGAGCAGCGCGGCCAGCACGTGGAGAAAGTCGATCATCGGCCCGCCGTCGGCCTCGTGGTGCAGGTGCAGCACGGTCGAGAGTCCGGCCATGGCCAAGCCGGCGGCGCAGGCGAAGAGGTCTCCCGCCCGCTCCCAGCGCGAGGCGAAGCGCTGCTCGCGGATCTCGTCGGCCACCACGTGCAGCAGCGCGCCGGCGGTGACGGCCGTGGCCTTCTGCAGCATGGCGCCCTCGGTGAAGCCGGGAAAGGCCACGCTCGCCAAGGCTCCCAGCGCGCCGCAGACGCCGACGATGGCCGCGCGCATCGCCACCGACCGCGGGCCTTTCAACTCCAGGAATGGAAGCACCACCGCGGCGGTCAACGGAGCGTGATGGGCGACCAGCGCGATCTCCAAATCCAGCTTGCTGCCCGGCTGCGCCAACGCCGCCACCAGCGCCAGGCCCTCGACGACCGAGTGGAAGAGCAAGGCCGCGAAGCCCACCTCGGCCGCGACGCGCAGCCCCGAGAAGCCGCGGCCCTCCAGCAGCCGCGGGCCCACCGCGCGCGCGCCGGCTTCGAGCAGCCACGGCAGACCGAAGCCGACGCCGCACCAGACCAGCGCCGCCAGGCCCTGCTCGGGAAGCACCTCGGGCAGGAGATGAAAGGCCACCACTCCGGCGGCGGCGGCGAAGGCGAAGGTGCGGGTGCGCTCCAGCACCGCGGGCCGTCTGCGCGCGGCGAGCGCGATGGCCCCGCCGCCCAGCGCGGAACAGAGCGCGAGCAGCGCCGCGTGGAGCATGCGCACTTCTTGCACGGAAGCCCGCCGCTTGCAGCAAGCTTTTCGCTTGCACGGCGCGCCCTGGCTGGGCATGAGACGGTGCCACAGTGAACTTCGCCGCGCTCTTCACCACCTTCGGCCTCATCTTCCTGGCCGAGCTGCCGGACAAGACCGCGTACACCATGCTGCTCTTGGCCGCGCGCGGCCGGCCGGTGCAGGTGTTCCTTGGCTCCTGCGCGGCCTTCGCGGTGCAGGGGCTGGTGGCGGTGGCGCTCGGGTCCTTGGCAGCGAAGCTGCCGCCGCAGGCCATCCGCTACCTGGCGGCGGCCATGTTCCTGGGGTTCGGACTCTGGCTGCTCTTCAGCCCCGTCGAGCCCGACGAGAAGCAGGCGCCGCTCTCGAAGAATCGCGCCCTGGCGCAGTCGTTCGTGCTCGTCTTCCTGGCCGAGCTGGGCGACGCCACGCAGCTGGGCACGGCCGCCCTGGTGGCGCGGCTGGACAATCGCTGGTCGGTCTACGCCGGCTCGACCCTGGCACTCTGGGCGGTGGCATTATTGGCGGTGAGCATCGGCGGGACGGTCGGCGCGAAGCTCCCCAAGAAGGCCTTGCGCAAGACCGCCGGCGCGCTCTTCTGCGTCTTCGCCGTCGCCAGCCTGGTCATCGGCCGCTGAGGCGCGCGCGGGCGAGGAGCTACAAAACCGACCGTAAGATGGCGAGGCCGCGGGCGAGGTCGGAAGGCGCCACCAGCAGCGAGATGACCAGATGGGCGCCGCTGGGGAAGTCGAAGAAATAACCTGGATGGACGAGCACGCCCGCCTCGAGCAGCTCGAGCGCCAGATCCTCCTCGGGGCGGGCCTGGGGAACGCGCAGGACCGCGCTCCAGCCGCCCTCGC
>DATBAA010000948.1:0-7583 GCA_036271755.1 Myxococcales bacterium
ACACTCCCATCGAGGTCGAATACTTCAAACACGGCGGCATCCTCCTCTACGTGCTCCGCCAAATCCTCGGCCTCGCCTAAGGGTTATCTGCACTTCGCAGCAAGGCCGCCAGAGGACTCGGGCACAAGGGCCGACCATCGGAATCACCACCGCCGTCGACCCGCGAAATCAACGCTCCAGAGAGAACGTGGAGAAACTCGGCTTCGGTTCTTGGGCGCCAATAGCAGATGCGTACGCCGCATGCCCTTCGTGCCCGAACAAACCAGCGGACCGCGACTGTTGCTGCGACTACTTCTCTTTGCCCCTCGTGAAAGTAAAGGCAGCGGAAGGATGGCGCGCAGCTGCGCGTCATTTGCGAAGGCAAGCTCTTCTCGGCCGCCGCGAGGAGCGACCTGGAGGATTTCGTCAATGACAGATGAAGTTCATCAGGTCTAGCGTTGGCGTTTCTCTTGGACGGCCAAGGCGTCGCGCAGAATCGGCAGGACCGCGCGATCCTTCGGACGATCCGCGGCGTGCTTCGATCGAATGATGTCCGCAAGTGACGCGACGAGGAGCCTTTCTTCGCCGACATCTACGGATTGCGCTCGAGAACGGACGGCAGGGAAAGAGAGGCCGCCCGAGATCCGGTCGTAGTGGATCTCAACGGGCACGGCGAGTCCGCCTTCAATCGATTCGACCTTGCTCAACTCCGATACGAGCGTCGGCATCGAGCCGCCAATCTCGTTGGCGAAACGCGCTAGCTTTTTCCGGTTCAATGTCGTGTCGCGAATGAGTAGATCGATGTCCTGTGTCGTTACGGGAGCACCGTTCAACATGCTGGCGGAGTTGCCGATGACCACCGCTTCGAGTTTGGTCACCCGGAGCGCCTTCGCGAGCGCCACCAGCGTCTTCTCGGAGATCTCAGAAGACATAGCGGCCGTCGGAGCGGCGAGCGATGAACACGCAGCGTTTAGCGGGCGGCAGGAGCATGCAGCGCACGATCAACCGCAAGTCGCCTGGGTCGATCTGTGGGAGCAGCGGCGCAAGCCGGCGGCATTCTTCCGTCACTTGGCGGGCAAACACGTCCACCTGACGAGGCCGGCCGCCGCGCTTGCCGTTGCGGCGTGCAGCGATCCGCTTGGATGGGCTCCGGCTGCGGCCTCCCTTCCGGCCCATGTCTTTGGCGTCCACGATTCGACAATAACCCAAGCGCTTGGGTTTTGCGACGCATTCCTTCGATGCGCTTCTGCTGTACGCTGCACGTCATGAGTCAAACGCGGAAGAAGGCGCTGATTGTTGGGGTTGGGCCTGGGCTCAGCGCGTCGGTGGCGCGGAAGCTGTTCAAGGCCGGGTACGGCGTTGCGCTCGCGGCGCGGGACATTGCGAAGCTGGCGGGACTCGCCAAGGAGACCCAGGCGGAGGCCTTTGCTTGCGATGCGACGCAGCCGGAGCAGGTGGAGCGACTCTTCGCGCAGGCTGGCGCGCCCGACGTGGTCATCTTCAACGCCGCCGGCCGCGCGAGAGGACCGATCGCGAGCTTGAAGCCCGAAGAGGTGCGAGAGGCGCTGATGGCCAACGCGTTCGCGGCGTTTCTCGTCGGACAGGCGGCGGCCAAAGTCATGACGCCGCGTGGAACGGGAACGATCCTCTTCACCGGCGCCTCCGCCAGCGTCAAAGGGTTCGCCGGCTCCGCGCCGTTCGCCATGGGCAAGTTCGCGGTGCGCGGCCTCTCGCAGAGCCTGGCGCGCGAGCTCGGACCGAAAGGCATTCACGTCGCGCACGTGATCATCGACGGCGGCATCCGCAGCGAAGCCAATCCCAACCCGCCGGATCAGCCCGACAGCCGCCTCGAGCCCGACGCCATCGCGGACGTCTACCTGCACCTCATCGCGCAGCACCGGAGCGCTTGGACTCACGAGGTGGACTTGCGCGCGTGGACCGAGCCGTTCTAGGCACTGCGGCGCATGAGTGAGATCGTCCCCGACAAGCTGAACCTCAGCGAGCGCGCGCGGCGCATCATGGCCGAGCAAGGCATGGCGCGCCAACGGGAGCTCGTCGGGAGCCCGGATGAGCTGCGCGCCGCACTCCTGGCGCGGGGCTGGCCAGTCTACGATTCGGTCCTCGATCTGGAAGAGCGCGGGTCGGGCCTGAGGTTCTTCGAGACTGGCCCTGGGCTGGGCTGTTGGGCCGCGCTGCAGCGCCGCGCGCGGGAGCGGGTAGCCCGCGACGACGAGCTGTTGCGATGGGAGGGCAAAGTGCTGTTGCCCATCTTTGGCGGACAGGTCACCAACTTCTGGATGGACGACGATGGTGTCTGCTACGACGGCGTTTTCAGTGATTTTGCCTACGAGCCGTGGGATGGCGACGAGTGCGAGCCTTCGTATGCGAGCTTCGAGAAATTCCTCGAGCGCTGGGCATTCAAACGCCACCTCGAGCATTCGAAAGAAAACGAAGCGTTGCGCATTGCCCGCAAGAACCTGATTCGCACTTTTGGGTCGGCCGGCCGGTCCGTCGCCGAGGCACTGGGAGCGCCGCTCGACGCCATCGCCTCGGATCACCTCTATTCGTTTTGGATTGGCGAGGCGCTCGTCACCGAGCGGACGCATCGGTCTCAAACGGATGCCTGGCTCTCCACGCGCGACGAGTGCGTCTCCGTGCTGCGGACGCTCGCCCTGGTGGCCGGACATGTTCGCGTCGACCCCTACCTGCAGCCGGCGCCGCCGCACCCGGGCGAGCCACCCGTCGAGAGGTTGCGGCTCCTCATCCGCGGGAATCCCGGTGAAATCAGCATCTACGGGCAGAGCGGCGATTACCGCTTCGAGGTGAAGCGGTGACGCTTCATCCGACCTCGGCCGGACGAACCGATCCCACTCACGGTAGCGCAAATGTCGCCGGGGCGATGGGCGTGGCTCTGGGTGATTGAAAAGCAGCGACCAACCGCGTTCGATGTAGCAGGCGCGGTGGTGGCGGTGGCCGGAATGGCGATCGTCGTCCTGGGCGCGCGGAGGTAGCCTCGATGACGACGAGACGAAGCCTGGTCGCCGGACTCTTGCTCGCGCCCGCCGCGATCGCCGCGCCGAAGCACCCGGAGAAGGAAGAAGCCGAAGTCGGCCCCGCCGAGGACCTGATGCGCGAGCACGGAGTCCTGCGGCGGGTGATGTTCCTCTACGACGAAGCCGCGCACCGGCTGGAGCACGGTGAGAAGCCGCCGCTGGATGCGGTCGCGGCCGGCGCGGGCATCGTGCGGAAAGTCATCGAGCAGTATCACGAGAAATTGGAGGAGAAGTTCATCTTCCCGCGCATGGAGAAGGCGCGGAAGCTGAGCGCACTGACCGCGACGCTGCGCAAGCAGCACGAGGCTGGGCGGACGGTCACCGCGGGTATCCTCCAGCAGTGCGGCGGCAGCGATGGCGCGGCGCTGGCGAAGTTGCTGCGCAGCTTCAATCGCATGTACCGGCCGCACGCCGCGCGCGAGGACACCCTGCTCTTCCCTGCGTTCCACGATCTGGTCGGCGAAAAGGCCTACAAAGCGCTGGGCGAGATGTTCGAGGCCGAAGAGACGAAGCAGCTTGGCCACGAAGGCTTCGAAGGTGCCGTGGCGCAGGTGGGCAAGCTGGAGGAGCAGTTCGGCTTCGCCGACCTGGATCAGTTCACACCGTGAAGGCGCGCAGCAGTCCGAGGAGGCCGCCGGCGAGCACTACCGCCACGACGTTCAGGCGCCACTTCCAGAAGCTCAGCGCGGCGAACGCGGCCAGCGCCAGCACGACGGTGAGCCAATCGACCACTCCGTCGGGCATGAATGACACTTTGGCCAAAGGAATGGCAATCGAGGCCATCAGACCCACCACGCCGCTGGTGACACCCTTGAGGAACTCCTTCACGCCGGGAAGCGCGGTCACCCAGTCGATGTGGCGCGCGGCGCCCAGCACGAAGACGAATGAAGGCAGGAAGAGCCAGAAGGTCGCGCTGACAGCGCCGGCCCAGGGCGCGCCGACGCGCTGCCCGGCGAGATAGCCGACGAAGATTCCGATGGAGATCAAAGGGCCGGGCGTGGTCTCGCCCAGCGCGAGCGCGTCGATCATCTCGCGATCGCTGATCCAGCCGTAGCTGGAGACCGCTCCGGCGCGGATGTAGGGAAGCACTGCGTAGGCGCCGCCGAAAGAGAACAAGCCGACGCGCAGGAAGAACGACGAGATCTCCCAGAGCCGACGCGAGACTTCACCCGCTTCGGCGCGGCCCGCGACCAGCAGCAACGCGGCCGCCGGCCAGAGCTTGCGCCAGCAGACGAAGACAAGACCGCAGCCAAGAAGGACCAGGATGAATGGTACGTGCGCGAAGGTGAAAGCGATGAATGCCGCCACGGCCAGGAGAACGGCCACCGGGCCCTTCAGCGATGCCTTGGAGATGCGGACCAGCGCCGCGAGCACCAGCGCGAGTCCGACGGGACGAAAGCCCCAGAGCACGCCCAACACCTGCGTGCTCTGCCCGTAGTGAACGTAAATCCAGGCCAGCGCGGTGAGCGAGATGAACCCCGGCAGGATGAAGAGCGCGCCGGCCAGGGCGCCGCCCAGGTAGCCGCCGCGCTTGTAGCCCAGGAAGATGGCCAGCTGCAGCGCCTCGGGGCCGGGCAGGATGTGGCAGAAGTTCAACGTCTGGACGAACTCTTCTTCAGAGAGCCACTTCTGCCGCTCGACGACCTGCAGGTGCATCAGGCCGATCTGACCGACCGGCCCGCCGAAGGCCAGCCAGCCGAGCTTGAAGAAGGCCCAGAAGATCTCGCGCACGGCTCTTAGTACAGCTGTACCTTGCGTGATTCAACTGTGCTATGAGCGTTGCCGCCATGGCCGACGACGCACAGGGGTGGCTGCTGCTCATCCACCAGATCCCGCCCAAGCCGCACTACCTGCGGGTCAAGATCGGGCGGCGGCTGCAGGCGCTGGGCGCGGTGGCCATCAAGAACTCGGTCTATGCGCTGCCCGCGTCGGACGAGGCGCGCGAGGACCTGAACTGGGTGCGCCGCGAGATCGTCTCCGGCGGCGGCGACGGGTCGCTGGTGGAGGCTCGCTTCATCGAGGGTTTGAACGACGAGCAGGTGCGCGAGATGTTCCGCGCGGCGCGCGACGCGGACTACTTCCCGGTCACCGAAGAGCTGCGGGCCCTTTCGCGCCGCTTCCTTCGCCACGGACCGCAGCCCGCCGAACGGCGCGCGGAGTTGGAGCCGCGGCTGGTCAAGCTGGGCAGCCGCCTGGCGGAGATCGCGCGGCTGGACTTCTTCGGCGCGCGCGGCCGCGAGACGGCCGTGGGGTTGCACGGCGATCTGACGGCGCGACTGGACAGGCCGCAGACGAAGCCCGGCAAACCGCAGAGTGCGCCGCGCGGCGCGACCTGGGTGACGCGCACGGGCATCCACGTCGATCGCATGGCTTGCGCCTGGCTCATCCGGCGCTTCATCGACCCGGACGCGCGCCTCCAATTCGTCCCGGTCAAGAGCTACCGGCACAAGAAAGGCGAGCTTCGCTTCGACATGTTCGACGGCGAGTTCACCCACGAAGGCGACCTCTGCAGCTTCGAGGTTCTGCTCCGCAATTTTGCCGTCACTGACGGCGCGCTACGGGTGCTGGCGGAGATCATCCACGACATCGATCTCAAGGACGAGAAGTATGGCCGGCCGGAGAAGGCCGGCTTCGAGGCGATGATCAACGGCATCGCCATGGCGCACCCGCGCGACGAGGCCCGGCTTGCTCGCGCCTCCGCTGTTCTCGACGACCTGTACGAGCTGTTCAAACGAAAGCGAAGGAGTTGATATGCACTTCTTGATCTGCATCTTGATGGCCGCAGCGCTCGACACCGCGAAGATTGAGCAACTCACTGGACTGAAGGGCCAGCTCAACGAGAAGGAAGGCGTCTTCAAGGTCTCTTATCCACGCAAAGACTTGAATGTCGTCGCCGGCGGCGTTCATCTGACTCCGCCGATGGGACTTACCGCCTGGGCAGCGTTCACCAAGGTGGGCAATCACGCGGCTGTCATGGGCGATATCGTGGTCACGGAAGATCAGATCAATCCAGCCATGAGCGCTGCATTGGACAATGGCTTGGAAGTCACTGCGCTGCACAATCACTTCGCCTGGGAGCAGCCGCGCGTGATGTTCATGCATATCGGCGGAATGGGCGACGAGGCCACGCTGGCGGCAGGTGTGGGCAAGGTGTTCGAAGTGTTGAAGCAGAAAGGTCCCGTTCCGCAAGCGGACATCGACCCTTCGAAGACCACTCTAGACCCGGCGAAGATCGAGGCCATTCTCGGCCATAAGGGCGAGCTGGCGAGCGGCGTCTACAAAGTCACCATCGGGCGCGAGACGAAGATGGGCGGGCATTCGATGGGCAATGCCATGGGTGTCAACACCTGGGCGGCGTTCGCAGGCAGCGACGAGAGCGCGGTGGTGGACGGCGACTTCGCCATGAAGGAGAGCGAGCTGCAGGGCGTGCTCAAGGCGTTGCGGCACGCGGGAATCAACGTGCTGGCCATTCACCAGCACATGACCGGCGAGACGCCGCGCGTGATGTTTCTCCACTACTGGGGCCTGGGCAAGACCGAAGAGCTGGCCAGGGGATTGTCCGCGGCATTACAGCAAACTCACTAGAGGTACTCGACAAACCTCGAGTCAGTGAGGTACGGCCAATGAGTACCCTTTCCCTGGGGCTTGAATGAAAATCTTCTCCGTCAGCTTCGTCGCCTTCGCGGCCCTGTTCGCTGCCGTCGCCGTCGCCCAGACACAGCCGGCTCCGGCCGCGCAGCCTCAGGCCCCAGGCGGCGGCATGCAGGTGCCGGACAAGTTCACCAACCTCAAGATCCTGCCCAAGGACATCACCAAGGACGACCTGGTGCACACCATGCGCGCGTTCAACGCCGGCCTTGGCGTGCGCTGCGACTTCTGCCACGTGCTCAGCCAGGAGAAGAAGGACTTCGCCGCCGACACCAAGCCCGAGAAGCAGATGGCGCGCGGCATGATGAAGATGGTGCACCAGCTCAACACCCAGGACTTCAACTATAAAGACGCGCCGAAGGCCACCTGCTTCATGTGCCACCACGGCGAGAAGAAGCCTCAGCTACAGCCGCCGCCCGCTCCAGACGCGCCGCCGGCTGGGTCTCCGCACTAGCGCGCCAGGTCAGAAGCCTTCGGCGGCCAGCAGCGCGACCACGCGGCGGCGGATCTCGTCGCGGGTTTCGCGGACCTCTTCCAGGGATTTGCCCTTCGGATCCGGCAGCGGCCAGTCGTCGCGGCGCAGGCCGGGCACCACGGGGCACTCGTCGCCGCAGCCCATGGTGATCAAGAGAGCGCCGCCGCGGGCCAGGTCAGCCGTGAGCTTCTGCGGTCTCGCGGCCGACAGATCCATGCCGGCCTCTTGCATGACCGTCACGACCTCTGGGTGAACGTGCTCGACGGGCTGCGTCCCGGCCGAAATGGCCCGCGCCAGCCGCGGCTCGGCCAGCGCGTTGAAGAACGCCGCCGCCATCTGCGAGCGGCCGGCGTTGTGGACGCAGGCGAAGATGACCCGCGCCGGAATGAGCTTTTCCAGCAGCAGCACGTCCTTCCAGACGCCGCCCA
>DATBAA010000949.1:0-5850 GCA_036271755.1 Myxococcales bacterium
AGTTCAAGAAATCGCCATCGCCCGTGACTGATCCAGAGAGCCGCGATTTCTTGCATGTCCGAAGTCCGGCTGGGCGCGTGCCCCTCCCCGGCGTTAGAGGTTGCCGAAGTAGATGCCGCGGTTTTGGGAGACGGCGTTTTCGATGACGCGGTCGAGCTGATCGAAGACTTCGGCCCAGACGTCGCCCAACGAGGGATCCTTGCCCATGCGCGCGCGGGCGGCGGAGATCATCAGCTCCACGTCTTCACTGCTGGCGAAGTTGTTGTTGTTGATCTTCATCGCGTGCGCGGGCTTGGCGTCCAACTCGTCGCGGCAGTCATTCAGCGAGTCGCGCAACGCCAGCGTCTGCTGGGAAGAGATGGGCTTTTCGTTGACCAGGTCGGCCAGCACCGGCAGCACGCCCTTCTTGGCCGACGGCGCGTGCGCGCGAACTTGATAGAGGAAGATGGCCCAGCTGGAGCGGGAGCAGATGCGTTCGGCTGCTTCCCAAGGGTGGTCGCGCAGCCAGCGATCCCAGTCGGAGTCTCTCCATCTGGTGAAGCCGTCGGGTGGCGCCACGCTCATGTAGACGGACACACGCCCGTCTACCACGGCTTCAAGTCACGTCTCTACTGCACGCCGCCGTCGGGGAGGCGCAGGCGGCAGCCCGACTGGCCGCCGCTGGCCACGTGCAAGAGCTGCAGCGGCGCGCCCGGCACCACCAGCGGATAGTCGCCGGCGCTCAGCTCGGGCAGCGTGCAGGGGATGATCCGCTCCAGGCAACCCAGCGATTCGCAGGCGGCGGTGAGCTGCGAGTTGCAGGTGGTGTGCCCGACGTCGAGCACCACCTGCGAATTTCGGAAGAGCGCCGTGCAGGTGGGCGGGTCGCTGCAGCCGCGGCCGCACAGCTCGCGCAGTTGGATGATGGCGATGTTGCCCGGCGCCATCGGCTCGGGAAGGCAGTAGGAGCCAATGTCGGCGGCGCCGTCCGAGCAGACGTCGCCCGTGTCGGAGCATGCGCAGCAGACGAGGGCGGCCAGCAGGAGGGCGTTGCGCATCTTCATGGGCTCTACACCGAGGTGAGCAAGCGCGAAAGATAGAACAGAACGTCGAGCGCGACCAAGGACAGCGCGGTGCCGGTGGCGATGGACAGCGAGCTCTTGCTCCGCGGCAGCTTGAAGACGAGCGCGAAAGCCAGCGCCGCCGCGCAAGTCGCGTAGAGGAAGTCGCCGTAGTAGCGCATCCACGGCGAGGGCGCGGCGCGGCCGAAGGCGATGACCCGATGCGCCGGATCGTAGAAGAAGCCCGGCAGCTGGAGCGTGCCCGGCAGCAGGTAGCCGATGGCGAAGGCGCCCACCGCGAAGAGTCCGGCGCGCAGCAGCCGCTCGCTCATACCGGGTGCCTCGCCGTCACCACGAGGCCGATCACGGCCGTGGTCCAGACGAAGAGCGCGCCCACGCTGGAGAGCGCGGCGATGGACCAGCGCGTCTCCTGCGAAGGCGACTCCTTGATGCGGGCCGCGAGCGCCGCGGCGAGCACCAGCATCAGCGAGAGCGCGGCGAGGTGCTCCTTGAAGTCGAAGAGCTGGCTGAAGAACGGCGCGTTGCGATCGAAGTCCAGGGCGCGCACGCGGATTCGATACGTCGGGTAGAGCGCGAAGCCAAGCAGCAGTTGAGTGATGAGCGACGAGGGCGCGATCCAGCCGAAGCGCCGCAGCGCGCGCTGGTTCTGACGGCCCAGCGCCGAGAGCACCGCATACGCCGCGTGGTGGGTGGTCGAGAAAACCGCGGTGAAACCGACGACGGCGTGTACCACCAGCATCGGACGAGCGACGGATTCGAAGATCACGCCAGCACCTTCAAAGCTCTGCCTCCCCGATGCTCCTGCACGCGAGGACAGCCCGGGTCGGGTGCGGAGAACTGGCCGTGCGCCCCCGAGACCGCGCGGCAGCCGCCGCGGCAGAGCGAGAGATAGTCGCAAGACGCGCAAGGCTCGGGAGCTTTGGCGACGTAGCCGCGGAACTCGCTGAACCCTTCCGGCCAGGCCTTGGTCATGGCTCCCGGGACGCGAGCGTCTGCCTCGCGGCCGCTGGTGAAGGAGCAGCCGGTGAGAAAGCCTTCTGGCTGCACCGCGGCCAGCACGTCGCCGCCGACGCAGCCCTGGACGCCGAAGAACGCCGCCGCCGCCTTGGAGGGCTTGTGCCAGAAGACCATCGGCGCGAACGAGCAGTCGAGCTTCACGCGGATGCGGTGGCGGAAGACGAGCTTGCGCGCCAGCGGGAAGATGCCCTTGGCCTGTTCGAGCGTCAGCTCTTCGTCGAGGCGCGCGCCGCGGCCCACGGGCTTGAAGCGCAATAGCTCCAGCTCGTTCAGCTTCAAGGTCTTGACGAGCTTGGCGACGGCCGGCACGTGCTCGTACGAGCTGCGGCTGACGACGCAGTTGACGCCCACCTCGGGCTTGACCGCGCGCAAGAGCTTCAGCGCTCTCTCGGCGTGGCGGTAGCCGTCGAAGCCGCGCGCGGTCTCGTAGGCCTGGCCCACGCCGTCGACGCTGACGTTGATCTGGCCGAAGACCGCGCAGCGCTTCGCCGCTGCTTCGTCCAGTCCCAGGCCGCTGGTGGTCAAGTTGGGCGTGATGCCGACGCGGCGCGCGTGATCCGCGACGGCGAAGAGGTAGTCGAGCTCCAAGGCTTCGCCGCCGCCGAGGGCGACGTGGAAGACGCCCATCTGCGCGAGCTCGTCGAGGATACGGCAGGCGTCGTCGTACGGCAGCGCGGCGCCCTGCGGGGTGGCGTCGACGTAGCAGCCCTTGCAGCCGGCCGCGCACTGCCGCGAGAGCACGACGTGCACCTCCGTCGGCGCGCTGAGGGGGCCCGGTGCCGGCTCGTTCCAGAGCGGAGATTCGGGGAAGCCCAGGTTGCGCATCATCTGCTGATCGACGTTGAGGAGCGCGCGGGGCTTCGTCAGCTCGACGATGCCGCCAAAGCGCTCCGCCCGGCCGCGCGAGACCTTCATGGGTCTCGCCGCAGCAAGGAGCCGAGCACGATGGCGATGGTGCTCGCCAGCATCGAGCCGAAGAGCAGGAAGGTGACGTCCACTCCGAGAGAGCTGGAGTTGGGGTTGCACCCGAAGGTGGCCGACAGGACGCGGCCGCGTTTGCGGAGGATCTTCACGGCCGCAGCTTACTACTTGTGCTGCTCGTGGCCGGCGTTACTTGGGTGGGCCACGCCGCTGCCCGGGCGCGGGGCGCCGGCCGGTCGTGGGCCCGCGGGCTGGCCCGCGCCGATGGGCCGCGTGACGCCCGGACCCGAAGGCCGCGCGACGCCAGGGCCCGAAGGCCGCACGATGCCTGGGCCCGGAGGCCGCATGACGCCGCCGGGGCGCGAGACGACTCCCGGTCTGCCGATGGCCGCGGGCCCGGCGAGGTTGGGCCGCGCCGGCGATCGCAGGATGGGGTTGACCGCGCTGCGCGGACCCACGGCTTGCGCGTGCGCGAAGCCGATGGCGCGGGTGGCGGGAATCGCGACGACCGGATGGCCGGTGGCTGCGTTGATGCGCGCGACGGGAGGTCCGAAGGCGCCGCCGCGGACGACGCGGCTGGAGAGCGGCTGTCCGGCGGTGACCACGCCCACCGTCGCCCTGCCGGTGATGGCCACGCGGGCGATCGGCTGCGTGAACCGCGCCTCTCCCACCGCCACCCAGCCCGGATGTCCGAAGCCGAAGACGACGCCGCGCGGGCCCATCGGCGCCCAGCTGACGTAGCCGCCTCCGTACCGCCAGCTCACCCAGGCGGGGCCCCATTGATGGCCGGGAACCCAATACCAGCCGACGCCCAGGCCCCAGTTCCAGCGGCCGTAGTGGTAGGCGGCCCAGCCCCAGGGGTCGGAGCTGACGAAGGTCCAGCCCCAGTCGGTCAGCTCCCAGCGGCCGTAGTAGTAGGGGCGCCAGCCATAGCTGACGGCGGGGACCCAGACGCGGCCGTAGCCGTTGACCTCCGTCCAGTTGCCGTAGGGCGAGAGCGAGTCGACGAAGACCTGGTCGCTGACCACGTCGGTGCCGGCGGGGGCGGGCAGGGCGCCGTCGTCATCGCCTGGCTGCTGATCGTAGCCTTGAGCCTGCTGGTCGTTGCCTTGGGGCTGCTGCTCGTCGTAGCCGGGCGGAAGCTGCGGCGGCGCGGGGTCGTCGGCCGCGGCCTCGGGCACCGGCTGCGGAGCGGGCTGCGGCTGCTGCGCGGGTGGCTGGTAGGCCGGCGGCGGCTGTGTGGGCTGCGGCTGCGCGGGCCGATACGCGGGCTGCGGCGGGTACGCGGGCTGGTCCGGCTTCGCCTCGTACAGGCACCCGGAGGCGGCGGCGCAAAGAGCCAGAAGTCGAGCAACGCGCATGACGGTTCTCCTCGAGCCTTCGACTGCATCGCGGGCCCGCAATTCAATATTCTAGAGCGGCGCAGGTCAGGATGCGAGACAGCCTTTGGCCGCGGCCAGCGCGCGGTCGTTCTGCGCTTTCGTGCCCAGGGCCAGCACCAGCGCCGCGGGATCCCAATGCGCTTCCTGGACGGCCACGCTGGCCTTGCTCAAGGCGAAGTAGAGCCGGCCGATCTGCTTCGGGCTTCGCACCAACAAGATGGGCGCCGCGCTGGCGGAGACGGCGAAGCCGAGGCTGCGCAGTCCGTCTGCGACGCGGGCGCGCTCGCGCTGCAGGATCAGGGCGGCGCGCCGGCAGCGCTCGGGCTCGTCGAGCACGGCGTTCACCGCGGCCAGCTGCGGGGCGCCCAGCGGAAAGGGCAGCTCGAGCTTCCGCAGCAGCGAGATGAGCGCGGGCGGCCCCACGGCGTAGGCCACTCGCAGCGGCGCGAGACCGTGCAGCTTGCTGAACGACCGCAGCCGCAGCGAGCGCGGCTCGGGGAGCGGGGCAGGAAACTCCATGGACCAGGCCTCGTCGAGCACCAGCGGCAGGTGCTCCTCGAGCAGTCCTCGCTCGACTTCGCCCAGGACCGCGCCGGTCGGATTGTCGGGTGAGGCCACGTAGAGCAGCCGCGTGCGCGGACCCAGGCCGCGCAGCAGCAGCTCCGCGGCGTGCGGCAGGAAGAGCCCGTCGGGCGCGCGGGCCGCGGGGATGGGCCGGTGGCGCACTCCCTCGCGCGAGCAGAGCGCCGAGAGCACCTCGAAAGTGGGAAAGGGGCTGGCCACTTCATCGCCGTGAGGCACGAAGACGCGCAGACAGCGCTCGATCAGCTCCGTCGCGCCGCCGCCGGAGAGCGCGATGCAGGCTGCGTCGACCTCCGTGCAGCGCGGCCAGCCTTTGAGCCAGCTGACTCGCGCCGCGGGGGTATCCGTGCGCCGGAGCCATGCGCATGGCCTGCCGCACGCGCGGAGACGGCCGGCGTCCCGGCTCGGCTTCGAACTCCGGCTCGACGAAGGCGTCGAGGGCTTCGAGGCGCCCGAAGGGCAGCGCTTCGGCGTCGAAGACGCGGCCTGAGCCGGGCATCTGGGCGGCCTGCAGCACCAGCGGCGCGATCTCGTCTGGAGTGGGGAACTGCTCCATCCATTCTGCCGGCGTTCCGGCGACTTCGTGCAGGCGCGTCCGCACAGGGCCCAGGCAGAGCGCGTTGGCGCGGGTGCGCGGCCACCACTCCTCGGCGAAGGCGCGAACGATGGCCTCCAGCGCTGCTTTGCTCGCGGTGTAGGGCGCGATGCCGGGCATGGGCGGGACGCGCGTGACCATCGAAGAGAGGAAGAGCACGTGCTTCGCGCTCTGCTTCGCCAGGGCCGCCGCCGCGAGGGCGGGCGCGATGGCGTTCTGCAGAAACATCTCCGCCCAGGTCTCGCGAGACGCATCTTCAGCGGCGACCGCGCCGTGCGCGCCGCCGAGGCAG
>DATBAA010000950.1:0-2677 GCA_036271755.1 Myxococcales bacterium
GAACGCCCGCGAGGCCAAGCGCCGCGAGCAGGAGCTGCGCGACGAGGTCCGCAAGATGCGCGGCCGGGCAGAGACCAACAACCGCGTCTACCTGGTCACCAAGGGCGAGCTGGAGATGACCAAGGAGCGCCTGGCGTTGGCGGAGCGCAAGCTTTGGCTTGCGGGCATTCCGCTGGCGCCGGTGGCCTCGAAGGAGCGGCCCAAGGCGACCGGTCCGGCTTCGGCAGACCGCAAGGCAGAGGAGGACGTCTCCGCCGCCGAGGGCGCTTCCGCAGCGGACGCTCCGGCCGGCGAGCCCATCTCGTCGGGGGAGACCGCGGAGGCCAGCAGCGGCGCCGAGGCGCTCGCGACATCGGAGCCGTCCACGCCCGCGGGCGGTGTGGCTCCCATCCGCCGCCGTCCGGCCGAAGGCGCCGCGGACAACAAGTCGCAGAGCTGAGCGAGCACTGGAGCCGAGGGCCGGCGCTCGCCGGCCTACGGCAGGATCTTGGCCAGGAGCGCCAGCAGCTGGGGCGCTTCGAACGGCTTCTGCAGGAAGGCGGCGGCGCCCGTCCGCTCCGCCACGGCCCGCAGGTCCTCCTTGGCGGAGATGAGCACCACCGGCACCCGACGCGTGGCCGGCACGCCGCTCATGCCGCGCAGGAAGCCCTCGCCGTCCAAGAGCGGCATGCGCAGGTCGAGCAAGATCACCTCGGGCCTGAACTCCGGCACCAGCCGCACGGCCTCGATGGCATCGCGCGCGACCGCCACCGCGTAACCCTCCATGTCGAGGAGGTCGGCGAGGCCGTCGCGAAAGCCCTCCTCGTCGTCGACGATGAGGATCCGTCTCCCAACCTGTGGTTCTGGAAGTTTCATTTGTGGACAGTGCATGGCAACCACAGGAGCGGCACTCTTGTCCATGCGGGGCTTCACGGAAAAATCCCTCGCTTGACTTGCCTCCGGGTTCTCGCTAGATCGCGCGGGCTTTTGGCGCCTGCCGAAGTGGTGGAATTGGCAGACACGCCAGATTCAGGGTCTGGTGGGGGCAACCCCGTGAAGGTTCGAGTCCTTTCTTCGGCACCATGACGCCCTGATCGCAGAACCCCTGAGCGCTAGTACAGCGCCTGCGGTTGGACAGACAAGGCCTCGGCAGAAATGCCGGGGCCTCGATGTTTCTGTAGGGTGCTTCCATGATCCCTCTGGATGAGGCGCTTGCGGCCGTCCGCGCGCGCTCGTTGCCGCTGCCGCAGGAAGAGGTGCCGCTCGTCCAGGCCGCCGGGCGGGTGCTGTCGAGGCCGGTCCTGGCCCTGCGCGACCAGCCCGCGACTGATGTCTCGATGATGGACGGCTACGCGCTGCGGGCAGACGATGGTGGCGCGCCGCTACAGGTGGTGATGGAGGTCGCCGCCGGCGACGCGCCCCGGCATCTGCCTCTGGGTGTTGGCGAGGCGGCGCGCATCTTCACGGGGGCGCCGATTCCGCGGGGCGCGGACTGCGTGGTGATGCAGGAGAACTGCCTGCGCGAGGGTGACAGCGTCCGCGTGCAGATTCCAGCCAAGGCTGGCATGCACGTGCGCAAGCAGGGCGAGGAGCTGCGCGCGGGGCTCTCGGCGCTGCCGCGGGGGACCAGGCTGCGGGCCGCCGAGCTGTCCCTCTGCGCTGCCTGCGGGCAGAGCAGCGTCTTCGCTCATCGCCGGCCGCGGGTGGCGCTGCTCTCCACCGGCAGCGAGCTGGTGCCGCTGGGAGAGCCGCCGGGGCCGGGCAAGCTGATCGAGACCAACAGCCTGGCGCTGCGCGCGCTCTGCGCCGAGGCGGGCGCGGACGTCACCTGGCTGGGCATCGTCCAAGACGACGTGGCCGCGATCGCCGGGCGGCTGCACGGCGTCGATGCGGACGTGGTGCTGACCACCGGCGGCGCGTCGGTGGGCGACCACGACCACGCGCGGGCCTCGCTGCAGGCGCTGGGTGTCGAGCTCATCTTCCACACCGTGGCCATCCGGCCGGGCAAGCCGGTGCTCTTCGGCGCGGGCGGCGGGCGGCTCTTCTTCGGACTGCCCGGGAACCCGGCTGCGGCCACGCTGGGCTTCGAGCTCTTCGTGCGCCTCGCGCTGCGGCTCCTGGTGGACGACCCCAACCCGGCCCGCACCCAGGCCCGCGCGCGCCTGCGCGGCACCATCTCGCGGGTGCCCAAGCAGACCTACTTCCCGCGCGGCAGGGCGTCGCTCGAGGGCGCGCAGCTGATGTTCGTCCCGGGCGGCCAGCAGAGCAGCATGCACATCGCCTCCTGGGCCTTTGCCAACGCCGTCGCGGTCGTCCCGCCGGGCGACGGCCGCCTCGACGACGGCACCGAGGTCGACGTGCTCCTGACCGGCCCTCTCGACTAGCCGCTCAATCGCGCGCGCGTCCACCCGACACGGAGGAGCCACACCGCGGGTTCGCGCAGCGGCGCAGTGGTGCTGGACGCATAAGAGTCCTTCCAAGACCACGGCAGCGTCTCTTGCGCGTGCTTGCGATAGTTCTGCAGCACGTATCGCAAGGTGTTCGCAACGTCGCGCGGCGAGGTCAAGACCCGTGCATGGTAGCGATCGGCAAACACGGTCCCGCGCCGGCCGATCGATCGGTTGAGGGCGATCGCCACGCGCACGGCCAGCCCTTTCATCGCACGCGAAAGCACCTCCCGCCCTTCAGCCTCGACGAT
>DATBAA010000951.1:0-3664 GCA_036271755.1 Myxococcales bacterium
TCCGGCCAATACCCTGGCTGCTTTATTGGCCAATAGCTTCCCCGAGGCAGGGCCAAAGCAAGTCACCGTCCTCATGTACGCGGCGCTGGTGCTGCTCGCCATTACGCTGGCGGTGAACATCGCCGGGTCGCTCATCCTGCAACGCGCTTCGCGCAACAGCGAAGTAGCCCGAGCGTGAGCGGCCTGCCTCCTCAAGAGATCAACCCTTTCGCGGGCGTCGACTTCGCCGAGATGGAGAAGTCGCTGCAGCGCCCGCGCACGCTGCTCAACGCGCTGCTCGATCTGCTGGTCGGCGGCATGACGGTGCTGGCGTTGATTCCGCTCTTCTCGGTGGTGTGGATGCTGGCGGTCCGCGGCGGCAAGCGGCTCAGCCTCGCGCTCTTCACCGAGCTGCCTCCGGCGCCGCTGGAGGCCGGCGGCGGCTTCGGCAACGCCATCCTCGGAACGCTGGTCGTGGTCGGCGTGGCCACGCTCGTCACCGTGCCGTTCGGCATCGGAAGCGCCGTCTACCTGGCGCAGGCGAAGCCCGAAGATCGCCTGGCCACCAGCGTTCGCTTCGCGGCGAAGGTGCTCACCGGCTTTCCCTCCATTCTCGCCGGCGTCTTCGCCTACGGCGTCATCGTGCTCACCACCGGCGGCTTCTCGGCCCTGGCCGGCGCGGTGGCGCTCTCGATCCTGATGCTGCCCACCATCGTGCTCACGGCCGAAGACGCCATTCGCGCGGTTCCGCAGCGCATGAGGGAAGCGGCCATCGGCATGGGCGCCACCGAAGCGCAGACCGCGTGGATGGTGCTCTTGCCCACTGCCTTCCCGGGAATTCTCACCGGCGTCATGCTGGCCATCGCCCGCGCCGCCGGAGAGACCGCGCCGCTGATCTTCACCGCGCTCTTCAGCAACTACTGGCTCTTCTCCCACGGCAAGCTGCACCTGATGCAGCCCACCGCCTCGTTGGCGGTGCTCATCTACAACTTCGCCGGCATGCCGTTCGACAACCAGGTGGAGCTGGCCTGGGCGGCGGCGCTGGTTCTGGTCCTCATCGTTCTTGCTCTCAACCTCGCAGGCCAGGCGCTCGCGCGCCGGCAACAGGAATAAGTCATGGCGGAAGCCCTCATCTCGTCACAACCGGCCAGCGACGTCGTCATCGACGTCAACATCAAAGAGCTCTACTACGGCGCCTTCAAGGCCGTGCGCGACACGGCCATTCCCATCCATAAGAATTCGATTACGGCGTTCATCGGGCCCAGCGGCTGCGGAAAGAGCACGGTGCTGCGCTGCCTCAACCGCATGAACGACCTGGTGCGCGGCTTCCGCTTCGACGGCCACGTCCACTTCCGCGGCCACGACATCTACGGGCAGACCGTCGACCCGGTGGCGGTGCGCCGCTACATCGGAATGGTCTTCCAGCAGCCCAACCCGTTTGCCACCAGTATCTTCAACAACGTCGCCTTCGGATTGCGCTTGAATGGATACAAAGGCGACAAGGCCGCCAAGGTGGAAGAGGCCCTGAAGCGCGCGGCGCTGTGGGACGAGGTGAAGGACAAGCTGCACAAGAGCGGCCTGTCGCTGTCGGGCGGTCAGCAGCAGCGCTTGTGCATCGCGCGCGCGGTGGCCACCGAGCCGGAGGTGCTGCTCATGGACGAGCCCTGCTCCGCTCTCGACCCCATCGCGACGCGCAAGATCGAGGAGCTGATGCTGGAGCTCAAGTCGCGCTACACGATTGCGATCGTCACCCACAACCTGCAGCAGGCGCAGCGCGTGGCGGACCGCACGGGCTTCCTCTACGTCGACACCACCCAGGGCGGCCGCACCGGGTATCTCGTCGAGCTGGGCGAGTCCAAGGAGCTCTTCGAGTTCCCCAAGGAGAAGCATACGCAGGACTACCTGCGCGGTGAGTTCAGCTAGACTTTTCACTTTGAGCGCGGCCGGCAATCAAGTTATTGGTGCTGGTCGTGCAAAAGTACCTGCTCATTGCCGCGCTGTTCGCGGCTGCGTGTGGTTCGGGCTCAGCCAAGAGCACGACGGCGGCAGCTCCGGTGCCGCCGCCAATCCCGGCCGGGCTGAAGATCGAGCGGATTCACTTCCAGATCTATGCGGTCAGCTGGACGCCGCAAGTTCCGCCGGCGAGCGGCTACGATCTGGAGATCTCCATCGATGGAGCGCCGTTCTACAACTCGGACGGCAGCGGCGATTTCGTCGCCGGTACGGCCACCATCAGCACTCCGTTGAGCCACGAGCTCAGCTCCATCGTCGGGCGGCTTCGCGCGGTGGACGGCACCGTCGCCTCCGACTGGGGCGACCCGGCGACGGCGACCGAAGGCGTGCTTCCGGGCAGCATCCTCGCGTTCACCACCCACCGCAGCGGGCTCGACGGCGACATTCCGCCCATCCAGGTGCAGCTGCACAACGGGTCTGCGGTGGCGACCGATCTCCGCCTGGATCGCACGGCGGTGGTTTTCAACCGGCAGCCGACGAACTGGGTGACGCTGCCGCCCACGGATGCGTCGCTGCAGAGCTACCAAGACTTCGACGTGCTCGACGGAGTGAGCTACCTGTATCGGGTCAGCTACGGCAAGAACGGCATCTTCAGCGAGACCTCGGATTCGCTCCTCTCGACGTTTCCGCTCGACCTGCACCCGCCGCTCTCGGTGAGCGCCAGCTGGCTGCCCTGGTCCGGCGAGCATCCGGTGACGGCTCACGTACAGTGGGTCAACGCTAGCGCCACCGCCGACACGCTGCAGCTGTTGCGCTTTGGCACGCCGTTGAACGTCTCGGTGTCCCCTCCCGCGCAGGCCGCCGACGATTCGCCGCCCTGGCCGTTCTGGCCCAACCTGCAATACGCTGTGCGGGCGGAGCGCTTGAACTATCTCCCGGTGGATCCGCAAGTATCCGCGACGGTCGTCATGCCGCCCTATGCGTTGACGGGCGCCATTCCCTTGAATGCCTCGGCGCCGCTGCTGCCGGGCGCCACCGACTATCTGCTCGATCCGGCCGGCGACGTGCACGCGCTATTGCGGGACTTCAGCAACGACGCCGCGACCCTGTACCGGCCTGTGAATGGAGATTGGGAAACAAAAGCGTTGAGCAGCGTCGCCTTCCTGCCTGTTCCGGCCATCGCCTTGGACTCCGAAGCGCATCCGCACGTCGCGTACGAAGTGCGCGTCGCGGCCGGCGCCGATCGCGCGCTCCGCCACGTCTGGCATGACGGCTCCACGTGGCTGAGCGAGGACGTCACGCTGGAGCCGGGCGGAAGCGTCGTCGCCTTCACCGCCGGGAGCGCCGGCGCCCTGCACGCCCTCTATACGCGCGCGGCGGGCGATTCCGTCGAGTACGTCTACCTCGACAATTCGTCAGGCTCCTGGGTCCGCACCGCGCTGCCGGCGCTCACCGGTGCGGCGCCCGCAGCTGTTTCGCTGACGGTGGCGCAGGACGGCACGGTCAATGTCTTCTCGGCGGGAGCAAGCCTGCAACTCCTGACTCGAGAGGCGGACGGCACCTGGGCTTCCGAATCGCTGCCAGACGTGCCCGGCCGCAACGCCACCTGGTTCGTCGCCGCCAACCAAGGTCACGCGAGCGTCATCCTCAGCAGCGTCTCGGTGAACGGCGCGCTCAATCTGTTTCAGCTGACGCCCACCGCCGCTGGCTGGGGAAGCCCGTCGCTGATCGC
>DATBAA010000952.1:0-1607 GCA_036271755.1 Myxococcales bacterium
GCTCTTCGTCGGAGGCCGCGGCGAGCCTCTGCGCCTGCGGCAGATCGCGCAGCTTCACGGGCTCGCCGAACGCGACCGCCACGTAGCCCGCGCGGTGCAGACGGCCGGTGGCCACGCGCAGCAGGTTGACCAGGACGCGCCAGGGAACGATGCCGATCAGCTTGAGCGCGCCGCGGAGCTTCTCGCCGGCGGTCGGCGGCCGCGCTGCCTTGCCTCGCGCCTCCTTCAGGAGCGCGTTGTCCTCCAGCACGCGGTCGTAGTTGATGCCCACCGGCACGAAGTAGAGCTCGCGGTCGAAGCCCGGCTCCGACGAGAGCTGCAGCAGCGCATCGAGCAGGCCGACCTTCGGCGACCGCAGCGCGCCGTCGCGGGTGAGGCCGCCCTCGGGGAAGATGCCTTGGGTGACGCCGCGCCGGGTGATCAGCTGCAGATAGCGGCGCAAGACCGAGTGATAGAGCGGGTCGGGAAAGCCGCGCCGGACGAAGAAGCCGCCAAAGGCCTTGAAGAGCCAGTCGAGCGGAAAGACGCGCGCCCATTCGCCCACCGCGTAGCTGATGGCCACCTGCCGCGCCAGGGCCCAGCCGACGACGACATAGTCGAAGTTGCTGCGGTGGTTGATGAGGAAGACGGCCGTCGCGTTCTCCGGCAAGGCTTTGGGCTTCTGCACGACGAGCGGCGTGTAGACCGCGCGGATGGCGGCGTTGGCCAGCTTCATGCCGAACTGGAAGTAGGCCGTGAGCGAGAAGGCCGGGACGATCTCGTCGATATATTCTTCGACGTGCTCTCTCACCGCCGTCGCGCGCTCGCCCCGCTGGACGGCGTCGTCCATGGCTTTCAACACGTACTTGTCGTTGAGCAGCTCTTCGCGGACCAGCAGCTTGCCGCCGAACTTGAAGAGGTCGACGCGGACCCCGTGCTGCTCGGCGAACCCGCGGGCGCGCTTCTGCAGCGCAGCCCTGGTGCGCTTCATGAAAACGTGGCGGAGCGTCTCGTAGAGAGCGATGGAGACGACAGCCGTCAGCAGAACGCGAAGCACGGGCAGACTAGATGGCGTTGAGCGGCCGGTGTCCAGTGCTACGACGCGGACGGCCTGGGGCTTCGTGAAAAAGTCCCGCGGCCTGATACGCTGGGGCGGATGATCGTTCCGCTTTCGCTGGTCTGGTTCTTTTCGCACCGCGCGTTCGTCGCTCGCGGGTTTCGCTCGCGCACGCTCCGGGTGGGCGAGCACGAGGCGCATCTGTACGAGCGCGCCGGCACGGGCGCTGGGCCGCCGGTCATGCTGGTGCACGGCATGGGCGGCAACGCGGCGGGCTTTCTGCGCATCTTGAGCGGGCTCTTGAAGGCTTCGCGGCGCGTGCTGCTGCTCGAGCTGCCGGGGCATGGCCGGGCGCGGCTCGCCAAAGGCGCGCGGCCGGCGACCATCTCCGAGTGCGGCAAGGTCCTGCACGCCGCGCTCGCGGAGATCGGCGAGCCTGTCGTGCTGGTGGGCAGCTCGCTCGGCGGCGCGCTCTCGTTGAACGCCGCCGCCACCGATCCGGCTCACGTCGCGGCCGTCGTCGGGCTCAATCCGGCCGGAGCGCCGCTGGCCGGCGAGGCGCGGCTCTCGG
>DATBAA010000953.1:0-1630 GCA_036271755.1 Myxococcales bacterium
CTGGTGTCCCGGCGGCCCGGGCGGAAAGGAGATGTAGTCGCCTTGCCGGAGCGGCTGCTCGTCGGTGCCCGAGCGCAGCACGCCCTCGCCCTCGAGGATGAAGATGGCCTCTTCGTTGGCGAGGTGAAAGTGGAACGGGAACGCCTTCTTGCCCGGCGGCAGCTCGAACCAGCTGGTGCCCAGCCCCTTCGAGCCCACCTCGGCGCCCAGCCGCTTGCGCTTGAAGGCGAAGCTTCCGTGGTCGAGCGTGGCGGTATCGCACTGCAGGAGGGAGGTTCGCTTCATACTTTCTTGCCCAGCTGCACGAGCGGCTTTTGACCTCGCGGGATGGCGCTCAGGTTGGCCACCGCCACGCGGTCGGCGATGTTCTGCGCGATGCGCACCAGCGCCTGCGATTCGGGCAGGCCCGGGTCGCCGGCCACCACCGGCTTGCCGTCGTCCGAGCCGGTGCGGATGGCCATGTTGATGGGCACCCGCCCAAGGAACGGCACGCCCAGCTTGGCCGCGGCCGCCTCCGCCCCGCCGCGCGAGAAGATGTCGGTCTCGTGCTGGCAGTGCGGGCAGACGAAGCCGCTCATGTTCTCGACGAAGCCCAGCACCGGGATGCTGACCTTGTCGAACATGGTCTTGGCCTTGATGGCGTCGCTCAACGCCACGTCCTGCGGCGTCGTCACCACCACCGCGCCGCTGACCGAGACTTGCTGGGCGATGGTGAGCTGGATGTCGCCGGTGCCGGGCGGCAGGTCGAGGATGAGGTAGTCGAGATCGCCCCAGTTCACGTCGCGCAGAAGCTGCACCAGCGCGCCGTGGAGCATGGGCCCGCGCCAGATCATCGCCTGATCGGGGTCGACGAAGAAGCCGATGGAGATGACCTTCACGCCGTACGCATCCAGCGGGCGCACGCGCTTGCCGTCGTCGCTCGAGGGCTTGGCGCCGAAGAGGCCCATCATCAACGGGACGCTGGGGCCGTAGATGTCCGCGTCGAGCAGGCCGACCTTCGCGCCCAGCTTCGCCAGCGCCACGGCGACGTTGGCCGAGACGGTGCTCTTGCCGACGCCGCCCTTGCCGCTGCCGATCAGCACCACGTTCTTGACCGTGGGCACCAGGTCGTTGGCCGCGGCGGCCTTGGCCGGCGACTGCCGCACGTTCGAGCTGAAGGCCACTTCCGCGCGCATGCCGGGCAGCGCGGCGCGGATGAGCTCTTCCAGCTTGGGTTTCCAGGGCGAGGCGGGCGTGGGCAGCTCGACGCGAACGCGAACAGCGCTCTCGGACAGCACCTCCACCGCTTGGATCATCCCCAGCTCACCCAGGCCGCGGCCGGACGAAGGGTCCTTCAGTGCTTTCAACGAAATCGAAACCTGCTCGGGGGTGACCGCCATAGGGCGCGGGAAGATGCAAGCTGCACTGCTGCAAGTCAAGGCGCATGCAAGAGCGCGCGGCCTGGGCGCGCAGGGGTGCGCCGGCCGTCCCGCAGCACCAACTTTCCGTTCACCAGCACGTCGCGAATGCCCGCGGGGTACTCCAGCGGCTTCTCGAACGTCGCGGTGTCCTGGACTTCGGCCGGCTCGAAGACCACCAGATCGGCTTTCATTCCCGCTCTCACGATGCCGCGATCTTGCAGCCCGAGACG
>DATBAA010000954.1:0-5769 GCA_036271755.1 Myxococcales bacterium
CTGACACTTGGTAGGCAGTGCGCCCCCGGGCGTCAACCGCCTGCTGCGAAGGCCGTGCCACGTGCTAGCGTCCCAAAATGGCCGCTCCGGAGTTCGTCGACCTGCACCTGCACGCAGACGGAATCTCGACTCCCGACCTGGCTACCCTGGCGTATTTCGGGCTGAAAGCCGCGGTCACCTGCGCGCGGGATACGGGCGCCGCCAGCGCCGACGAGCTGCGCAAGCATTGGGACGAGCTGGTCTCGAAACAGACACAAAGATTGAAGGCCGCGGGAATTCGACCGCTGGTCGCGCTGGGTCTGCACCCGGCGCGCATTCCCTGGCACGGCGTCGACGAGCTGCTCCACCGGCTGCCGCACTACTTCGACGACCCGAAGGTGGTGGCGTTGGGCGAGCTCGGTCTGCACGACGGCGGGCCGCGCGAGGCAGACATCCTCGCCCGCCAGCTGCAGCTCGCGGCGCGGCTGCGCAAGCCGGTCATCATCCACACGCCCGATCGCGACAAGCTCGCGCGGACCAAGGCAATCCTCACGCTGGTGCGCGAGTCGCTGCTCGAGCCCGAAGAGGTGCTGATCGATCACGTCAGCGCCGAGACCTTTCCGCTGGTGCACGGCCTCGGCTGCTGGGCCGGCCTCACGCTGCAGCCCGACGGCTTCACTCCGACGGCAGCCGCGGCGCTGGTGGCGAAGCAGGGCGCCGCGCGCGTGGTCCTCACCTCCGACATCGGCGAAGGCGCGTCCGATCTGCTGGCGCTGCCCAAGGCCGCCGAGGCGCTGCGCGCGGCCGGACTGCCCGGCGATGTGGTGCGTAGGCTCATGTCGGAGGGACCGCTCGCCTTCCTGACCCACTAGCCAGTGGGCGGTTTCTTACATTGAGGCAACCCCGCGAGCCCACGTAGGGTTTCTCCACAGCCAGCCCTGCGCTCCTGCCCGGCAGGAGGGCACGCCTGGTCGTCCAACAAGCGCAAGTTGCACCCAGTGGAGGTCGTTGTGCTGCCTGTCGTTGCTGCTCTGATCGCGGCGTCCCATCCGTCGTTGTTCTTCACTTCGGCGGACGTTCCGGCGCTTCGCCAGGCCGCGCAGACCACGCACGCCGAGATCGCGACTCACATCACCTCGATCCTCGACAAGCACACGGGCGACGTCGCCTCCGCGACCGAGTACGACGACTTCCGCTTCCTGGGAAACCAGGTCGCGGTCTGGGCCTTCGGCTACCAGATCACCGGCAACACCGCCTATGCCGCCAAGGCGCTGCAGGAGATCAAGGTCTTGCTGGCGCTGACCGATTGGGGCAACGGCGAGACCGCTTCCCTGGGCGGACCCGACCTCAACGAAGCGCACCTGATGCTGGGCGTCGCCTGCGCCTACGACTGGATCTACGAGACGCTCTCGGCGGCGGATCGCACGGCCATCGCCACCCGCCTGGGCAAGGAGGGCGCGCTGGTGGCGGCCTACGAGCCCGTCTCCTGGTACGTCGACGAGTATCTGCAGAACCACAACTGGATCGACACCGCCGGCCTGGGCCTCGTCGGCCTCGTGCTCCAGGGCGAGGACGCGCGCGCCGCTTCGTGGGTGGCCATCGCGCAGAACAATCTCGCCGTCCTGCAGGGCTCGGTGCTGCAGATCGCGGACGGCGTCTGGCACGAAGGCCTGCCCTATGAAGGCTACGGGCTCTCGATGGCGCTCCCGTTCTGGCAGGCGCTGAAGCACGCCGGCAGCGACTACACCAACATGGGCCTCTTGAAGGGCTACGGAAAGTACTACGCGTACGCCGGCATCCCAGACACGCCGCGCGCGCTGATCCTGCCCTTCGGCGACTTCACCGACTGGCCGCACGAGATGGCGCTGCAGATCCTCCGCTTCGGCGCGGGACGTTTCCAAGACGGGCTCTCCGAGGCCGTCGCGCAGCGCTGGCTCGCGGCCGGCGGGCGCGGCACGTTCCTGCCGGAGATGTGGTACAACGTCTTCGAATTTCTCTCGTACGATCCAACAGTTAAAGCCGCCAGCATCAGCGCGCTGCCCCTCGACGGATCGTTCCCCGACATGGGCATCGCGGCGCTGCACAGCTCTTGGAGCGCGGGCGACTTCACGCTCGGGTTCAAGGCCGGCGTCTACGGCGGCCAGACCAACTTTGCCCGCGTCGATCTGACCGGCAAATGGGTGGGCGGCACCGGCGGCTGGATCGAGTGGGGCCACGACCACAACGACGACATGAGCTTCTGGCTGTATGGAGCCGGCGCCTGGCTCGCGCCCGAGGCGATGGGCTACGACGCGGGCGCCAACACCGGCTACGCGCAGAAGGCCAACCAGACCGCGTACCACAACGCGCTCCTGGTCGACGGCAACGGCGAGCTGGGCGACACGCGCGTCTCCGACTCCAACTGGAACAACCCCTGGTTCTTCGGCCGCACCTCCGCGCAGCTCTTCACGCCCACCGGAACGGCCGACTACGCCATCGCCGGCGGCGCGGGCCCGGGGCTCTTCGACGCCTCGCTGAAGATGACGCGCTGGGATCGCGTGCTGGTGATGGCGCGCGGGCGGTACGCGGTGGTGCACGACGACATCCAATCGTCGCTCAGCCACAACTACGATTGGCTCTGCCACTTCCAGGACGGCGTGAGCCTCGGCACCGCCGGCTGGGTGCAGGGCCTGGGCAAGAACGGCATCTCCACCGGGGTGCGCGTCGTCTCGCCCGCCAGCTGGACGGCGGCCACCGGGACGCAGACCGCGCAGCTGATGTCGAACTTCGACAGCGACGCGCTGACTTCCTATCTCCAGCTGCGCCCTTTGGCGGCGGCGGCCAACCAGCAGTTCCTCCTGGCGCTCTTGCCGGTGAAGACAGCTTCCTGGGCGACGGCGCGGCCGACGGTGAATCCGCTCGACGCCGCGAACGCCGGCGCGGGCCTGGTGATGGCGGCGGGGACCGCGCTGGAAGAGCGCTGGGTCTTTGCGCGCAACGGCTCGGCCGGGCAGAGCGCGGGCGACATCTCCATGAGCGGTTCGATCGCCGGCATGATCGCGCACGACACCACGGGCGCGGCCGTTCGGGCGGTCATCTTCGGCGCGGGGCAGATCTCGGACCAGAGCGGCGCGCGGCTGGTGCTGCAGACCGCGAGCGCGAAGGCGCTGGAGGCGAACCTGGTGGGGACGACGCTGGCCGTGACTGGCCAGGGGGTCGGTGACTTCCAGGCGTACTCGCCCAAGGCGACTGCCGTGACGCTGAACGGCACGGCCGTCTCCGCCACCTTCGAGGCGGGGATGATCACCTATCCGTCCAAGGCCGTGGTCGTGACGCCGCCTGCCGACGCGGGCTCGCCGGTGGTCGACGCCGGTACGCCTGATGCCGGGTCACCGGTGGCCGACGCCGGTACGCCCGATGCCGGGTCACCGGTGGCCGATGCCGGCGGGCCCGGCGCTGGAGCGCCTTCCGATGCCGGCACCTCCGCGCCCGTGGCCGACGCCGGCGCCGATCCGGGCAATGCCTGCGGAGATTGCCTGCCCACCGACGGCGGCAGCAGCGAGCCGGCCGTGGACGCGGGCAGCAGCGCTGGCAATGACGGGAGCACCGCGGCCGACGCGGGTACCCCCACCATCCCGGTGAACGACGCCACGCTGTCCGGCGGCACCGGCTGCTCCTCGAGCGGCACCCTGGCAGGCTGGCTGGCGCTCTCTGGCCTGCTCGCTCTGGCTTGGCGGAAGCAGCGCCGCAAAGTGGCGGATTGACCGAAAGCCGGACAGACTGGAAGCCGAGGGCCTGCCACGATGCTTGCGCTATGCTACCGTGGAAAATCCGCTCTACCGGACAGTGACCGGGAAGGCGGGAGGCGCGTCCGCATGTTGACCATGCCAGCGATGACCAATCTGCCCCGCTGCCATAGGCTGCTCTTGCTTGCTTCCCTGGTGCTCGCCGCCGCTTGCCACAAGCGCCCGGCGGCCGCTGAGGCGGCGGCACAGCCTCCTCCTCAGCAGAAGCTCGCGGCGGTAGGCGCGCCCGCGGCCGCCACGGCGAAGCCGCTCGACAGCGCCGCCGGAGACGCGCGGCCCCAGCCCAAGCCGCCCGCCCAGCCCTGCATCTCGAGCAACGAGCCGACGCTGCCCGATCTGCTCGATCAAGCCGGGCGCGCCTATGAGCAGGGCCGCTACGAAGATGCGCTGGAGTGCGCGCGCGAGGCCACCCGCATCGACGGCATGAGCGTCGCCGCCCATCACTTCCGCGGGGCCGCGCTGACCGAGCTGGGCAAGGTCGAGGAGGCGCGCACGGCCTACTCGCGCGCGCTCGCGCTCGACCCTGACGATCCCGAAGTGCTGCGCTCGGTGGCCGATCTGCACGTGCGGCGGCTGGGCGCCCGCGACGATCTCGAGCTGGCGCTGCAGTACGTGCACCGCGCGCTTCCCCGCGCCCAGCGCGCCAAGGACAAGCCGCTGCTCAAGGACCTCTACCTGCTGCAGGCCATGTCCTACGACGACCTGGGCCGGCCCGGAGACGCGCTCTCTTCGGCCAACAGGGCGCTGGAGAACGACGCCACCGACCGCGAGTCGCGGCGCGAGAAGGGCGTGGCGCTCTTCGAGCTCTGCCGCTTCGACGCCGCCAAGGTGGAGCTTGGCAAGCTGGCCAACGAAGAGCCGGACGCGTGGGCCGAGCACTACCTGGGGCTCATCGCCGAGCGTGCCCAGGACGAGATGGCCGCCGAGGCGCACTTCGCCCGGGCCACCAAGCTCGACCCCGAAGCCTTCAAGGCCACCGCGCAAGCGGCGCCGTCGATCTTCCAGCGCGTGGTCCAGGACGAAGTCGCGAAGCTGCCGCCGGACATCAAGGCCGGCCTCGCCCGCGCCAACTTCGAGGTGACGGACTTGCCGCAAGTGGCCGACCTGGTGGCCACCGACCCGCCGCTCTCGCCCGGCATCCTCGGCCTCTTCCGGCCGCCTGCGGAGACCGCGCCGGCCGACGCCAAGGCCACCATCGTCCTCTACCGCCGCAACCTCTCGCGCGCGGCGCACACGGACGACGAGCTGCACCGCGAAGTGCGCGATACCTTGATGCACGAAGTGGGGCACCTCAACGGCGAAGACGACGAGCAGCTCCGCGACCGGGGATTATGAAGCTTCACAGATTCGGAAGTGCTCCATGAAGATGATCGACGTCGGCGACAAAGAGCGGACGCATCGGGTCGCGGTCGCGCGGGCCGAGCTGCGCTGCTCTGCCGAGACGTTGAAGCTCTTGAACGAGGGCCGGCTGGAGAAGGGCGACGCGCTGGCTGCCGCGCGGCTCGCGGGCGTGATGGCCGCGAAGCGCACCCCCGACATCCTGCCGCTCTGCCATCCCATCGTCCTCGCGGGCGCGGACGTCGAGGTTGCCTGCGACGAGAACGCGGGCCTCGTGCGCATCGAAGCGCGCATCCACGCCGTCGAGCGGACCGGCGTCGAGATGGAGGCGCTCACCGCCGCCATGGCCGCCGCGCTGACCATCTACGACATGGCCAAGCGCAACGACCGCAGCATGGAAGTGGTCTCGGTGCGTCTCGTCCACAAGAGCGGCGGCCGCACCGGCGAGTGGAACCGCAGCAGCGAGACGCCGCCGCCGCGCGCCGCCGAGCCGCTGCTCACCCCGCGCGGCGGCACCAAGAAGCTGAACCCGCCGCGATAGCTAGAGCAGCGCGAGGCGAATCTCCGCGAGCGCGGCCTGGAACGTCAGCCGTTTGCGGAGCGCCACCACGTCGCCGCCGGTTCCCTGCGCGGCCGCGCGAATGGCCTCGAAGCGGTCGCGGCCGAG
>DATBAA010000955.1:0-3367 GCA_036271755.1 Myxococcales bacterium
TCGGTCTCCATGGCCATCACGGTGGAGAATCGCTACAAAGGCTTGCGCGCGCCGCATAAGTTGAAATCAGCTGTCTCGGGTTGCGCGCGCGAGTGCGCCGAAGCGCAGAGCAAAGACTTCGGCATCATCGCCACCGACAAAGGCTACAACCTCTACCTGTGCGGCAACGGCGGAATGAAGCCGCAGCACGCGCAGCTCTTCGCGACAGACCTGGATGAAGTCACGCTGCTTCGCTATCTGGACCGCTTCCTCATGTTCTACGTGCGCACCGCGGACCGGCTGCAGCGCACCGCGGCCTGGTTCAACAACCTGGAAGGCGGCATCGGTTACTTACGCAAAGTATTGATCGAAGACTCACTGGGGATCTGCGCCGAGCTGGAGGCCGAGATGGCGCACCTGGTGAATACCTATAAATGCGAGTGGAAAGCGGCCATCGAAGACCCGGCCACGCTCAAGCGCTTCCGCACCTTCGTCAATACGCCTCAACCCGACACCACGCTCACCCAGATCCGCATCCGCGAGCAGCACCGGCCCGCCACCTTCGACGAGAAGGCCCTGCAATGAGCACCTGGGAAGACGTCTGCGCGCTCGACGACGTGCTGCCCGCCAGCGGCGTCTGCGCGTTGATCGACGGCCAGCAGGTGGCCGTGGTGCGCACGCGCGACGCCATCTACGCCATCGGCAACTTCGATCCGTTCAGCAAGGCCTTCGTGCTCTCGCGCGGCATCGTCGGCGACCGCGGCGGCATTCCCAAGATAGCCTCGCCCATCTTCAAACAGAGCTTCGATCTGCGCACCGGCCAATGCCTCGACGATCCGCGCGTGCAAGTCCCCACCTACGAGGTCCGCGTCGTGAGCGGCCGCGTCCTCGTCAGTCAATCGCCGCGCCAGGGAGCAACCAATGGAGCATGAGACCGTCAGCGCCATCGCCACCGCAGCGCGGAACAAGGCCGGCTTTCTCAAGCACAGCCCGTTGCAATACCTGGTGCTCTCCCTGTTGGCGGGCGCCTACGTGGGCCTGGGCATCGTGCTCATCTTCGCCATCGGCGCGCCGCTGCAGGCGCAGGGCTCGGGCGCCGTCAAAGCCGTCATGGGCGCCTCGTTTGGCGTCGCACTCACTTTGGTCATCTTCGCCGGGTCCGAGCTCTTTACCGGCAACAACCTGGTGATGACCGTCGGCGCGCTCTCGAAGACGGTCGGCGCGGGCGCGCTGAGTAAAGTGTGGCTGGTGAGCTTCATTGGAAACCTGCTCGGCTCCGTGCTGCTGGCGGCGGCCACCGCGGCGTCGGGAGTGTTGAGCAAAGCGCCCGCGAAGGACTTCGTGCTGAGCGTAGTGGCGGCCAAGATGAACGCGCCGGCGGGCGAGCTCTTCTTCCGCGCGGTGCTCTGCAACATCCTCGTGTGCCTCGCGGTGTGGATGGCCATGCGCACCAAGGACGAGATGGCGAAGCTGGGGCTGATCTTCTGGTGCTTGTTCGCCTTCATCGGCGCGGGCTTCGAGCACAGCATCGCCAACATGACCTTGCTCTCGATTGGCCTCTTCCTGCCGCACGACGCTTCGCTGGTCAGCTGGATGGGCTTTGCGCGCAATCTCTCCATCGTCACCGCGGGCAACATCGCGGGCGGCGCGCTCTGCATTGGATTGCCTTATTGGTTCGTCGCCAAGGGCCAGAAGAGCATGCTGGCGGTGCGGGCCGTGGAAGACGCGGCACCGGCGGTCGCGGCGGCGGGATGATTCGCATCGCGCTCTTCGAAGCCAGGCTCTCGGCGGAGATCTCAGAGCTGGTGCGTCGCTCCGGCGGCGAGCCGGTGTGCGTGCCGGCCGTGCGCGAGCAGCGCAAGCCCGCGGCGGCCGAGGTGGCAAGTCTGTTGGAAGCCGTTGCCGCCGAGCCCGCGCCGGTGTTCGTCTTCTCGACGGGTGTCGGCGTCACCGCGCTCTTCGATGAAGCGCGCGCGCTGGGCCGCGCCGAAGAGCTGAAGAGCGCAATCGTCCGCGGCAGCTCCGTCTGCCGCGGGCCCAAGCCCGTGGCGGCTTTGCACCGCGAAGGCATTGCCGCGTCCATCAAGGCGAGCACGCCGTTCACCACCGCCGAGTTCGTCAAAGCGCTGGAGCTGGTCGAGCTGGACGGCCGCTTCACCGTGCTGCTCCACTACGGCGAGCGCAACCAGCCGCTGGTCGAAGCGCTGCAAGCCCGCGGCGCCCGCTTGAACGAGCTCGTCCTCTACGAGTGGGAGCTTCCAGAGGACAAGACCTCGCTGGTGCGCATGGCGCTCGAGCTGTCGCAAGCGCAGTACGCCGCCGCCGCGTTCACCTCGCAGATTCAAGCGAGGAACCTCATGACCGTGGCCGAGCACGCCGGCTGCCGCGAAGCGCTGGTGGCTTCGTTGAATTCAAAGGTCGTCGTCGCGGCGGTGGGGCCGACCTGCGCGCGCGTACTCACTGAGTTGGGAGTGACTCCGCAAGTGGTTCCCGAGTCGCCCAAGATGGGCCCGATGGTGACCGCGCTGATGGCGCGCCTGACAAAGGACAAAGCGACATGAACCCCGGATTGGTGTCGCTGGTGGGCGCAGGGCCAGGAGACCCGGAGCTCCTGACCCTGCGCGCTGTTTCCCGCCTGCAGAAGGCCGACGTGGTGCTCTACGACGCGCTCGTCGACCGCGATTGCTTGAAGCACGCGCCCAAAGCGCGCTGGTCGTACGTGGGCAAGCGCGCCGGCCGCCACTCCATCTCGCAGGAGACCATCGAGAAGCTGATGATCCGCCAGGCGCTGCGCGGCGAGCGCGTGGTGCGATTGAAGAGCGGAGACCCGTTCGTCTTCGGTCGCGGCGGCGAAGAGGCGCTGGTGCTGGCGGCGGCTGGAGTTCCCGTCGAGGTCGTCCCCGGAGTGTCGGCCGCTTTCGCCGGCCCCGCGCTGAGTGGAATTCCCCTCACCCACCGCGATCTCGCCTCGGCCTTCACCGTCGTCTCGGGTCACGCCGAATCGGCCTATGCGCCGGTGCTGCGCTCGCTGGAGCCGGGCTCGGCCACGGTGGTCATCCTCATGGGCCTCGCCTCCCGCGCGGCGACCTCTGCCCTGCTCTTGGAGCGCGGCTGGCCCGCCGGCACGCCGGCAGCCATCTGCCTCTCCGCTTCTAGGGCCGATGCGCGCACCTGGCGGGGCACGCAGCAGACCTTGGGCTCTTGCGACTTGCCGGCGCAGCATCCGGACGCGCCGGGCATGCTGGTGATCGGCGCCACCGTCTCGGTCTCCGCCTGGCTGGAAGCGCTGCGGGATTCCGCCGCGAGAGGAGATGTTAAGCTCCGCGGATGATCCGCTGGGCCATTCTCGTCGCGGTCGCGCTCGCGGGCGCAGGCACCTTCTGGCTGA
>DATBAA010000956.1:0-3957 GCA_036271755.1 Myxococcales bacterium
CGGTGGCGCAGCTCCCGCGGGTGCTGTCTGCGCGGACGGCTGCGTTCCGGCGGCCTGCGTTCCGGTGGCCGACGCTCCCGGTACGGCGGCAGCTGGTGGAGGATTGCCGCCAGCCGTAGCGGGCGATCCCGTGGCGCCGCCAGCTTGAGACGTGGTGCCGCTGGCGGGCGCGCTGCCCGCGGCCGGGCTGGCGTCGCTGCTCGAGGCAGCCGCGCCACCTGCGCTCGAATCGGATTGCGCCGGGGTCTCGTCTTCTTCGGACTCCTGCGCGCCATTCCCGGCCGGCGCGTCGTCGTCCGCACCTTCGGCCTCGCCCGAATCCTCCGCGCTGTCTTCGTCCGAATCATCCGCGCCAGGAGCGGCCGTCACCTCGACCGCAGGCGAGGTCTCCTCGTCCGCCGCGGCCTCTTCACCATCTGCCGTCGCCGGCTCCTCGTGCGGCCCCGCTTCGATGGTCGAGATCTCTTCCCAAGCCGACCCGTCCTGGACGATGCGCCGCTCGAGCGTCGCCTCGAAGCCCTGCCCGTTCAAGAACGCAGGATCGATCTCGAGCCGCAGCTCCTCTCCTCCAGCAAAGAGCACCTTCTCGAAGCGCACCGGCAAGAGCGGCGCCGAGTCCATGGCCGACGGCACCGAGACCGAGTTGCGCGCCAGGTTGTCCTTCACCGACGAGGCCGCGCTGCCCACCTCGTGGAACTCGCCCTCCGCGTCCGCGCGCTCGAGCGTGAAGTGCAGCTCCGAGCCGTCGTACTCCTCGGTCTTGGCGACGAGCCAGGCGGTCTTCCCCGGCTCTGGCTCGCCGTCCCAGGCGAGCTCGACGACCTTGCCGTCCTTGAGCTGCTTGAAGGGAGACTTCTCGTCCGGCGGCACGGGAAACGCCGTGTCGCAGATTCCGTTTTCGATGGTGCCGGACCAGCGAGAGTTGATCTCCCACTCGCCGCTCTCGTTCTTCTTCTCGACGTGGATCGACAGCCAGCCACCCTCGAGGTTGTCCGCCTCGATGTGCATGCCCAACTGATCGCCCGGCTTCGCTTTGAGCCGCTTCCACATCACCTTGGTGACGCGGCCCTTGGGCGGGTCGACCGGAATGGTGAACGCGGCGGTCGCCTTGTCGCCCTCGGCGGTGGCCTCCACGGTGCCGACGGCCGACCAGGGGCCGTCCGCCGAGTCCGCGCGCTCGACGACGAACTCGTACTTCTCGTCGCCGATGCCCTCGCCCTCCAAGACGAGCTGCGCCTGCTCGCCCGGCAGGTACTTCTCCTTGTCCCAATGGCGATAGATGAAGCGGCGCTTGGGCAGCACCAGCGTGAAGGAGGCGCCCGTCTTGAGCGGGCGCGAGACGATGGACTCGGTTTCACCCGAGCCGAGATCGACTTTTTCCCCTGCCACGGCGGCCCCTCGGAGTAGACCTTCCCTTGGGAAATAGTTTACTCAATTTCCGGGCCGGCTGGCAAATCTCGTCTCTAGCGCGAGTAGAACCGGAAGAGTACTTCGGCGGAGCAGGCGGGCTTGGCCTCTCCCTCGATCTCGACGTTGCACTGCATCAGGGTCTCGTGGGCGTTCTGGACCGGCTTCACCTCCACCAGCGTGGCGGCGAGCCGGTAGCGCTGGCCCTCCTTGAGCGCGTTGGGAAAGCGCACCTTGTTGAGCCCGTAGTTGATGGTCATGCCAAACCCTTTCATCTCCGTCAGCTCGAAGAAGAGCGCGGCGATGAGCGAGAGGCTGAAGTACCCGTGCGCGATGGGCTTCTTGTAGGGCGACTCGCGCGCGATGCGCTCCTTGTCGACGTGGATCCACTGATGGTCCCCGGTCGCGTCGGCGAACTTCACGATCTCCTCGTAGGTCATCGTGCGCCACTCGGTGGACCCCAGCGACTTGCCCACCAGCGCCGAAAGGCCCGCCACGCCATCGATCACGGTCTTGGACATTTGCGTTGCTCCCTCGCGAAAAAGGGGTGTTTTTTAGCACGTACGCGCAACAAGGGGATTGTGACGGACAGGTGACAGCATCATAAGAGAACCATGGGCAGTGAGTTCTTTGCGGCGGAGCCGTATCCGCACATCCAGTCGGTCTTCCGCCTCGGGCTGGCGCTGGGCCTGGGCCTCTTCGTCGGCCTCGAGCGCGAGTGGCGCCAGAAGGACGCGGGCCTGCGGACGTTTGGTTTCACCGCTCTCTTGGGCGCGCTGGGCGGGGTCATGGGCCAGGCCTACGCGCTGGTCAGCCTCGGTCTCATCGGCGTGCTGCTGACGCTGATGAACTGGCAGGTGATCCGCCGCGGGGAGCGGCCCGAGCTCACCACCTCCGCCGCGCTGCTCGTCACCTGCTACGTCGGCGTGCTGGCGGGCATCGGCCACACCTTCACGCCCGTCGTCGTCACCATCGCCACCGCCGGCCTCTTGGCCTGGAAGGAGCAGTTGGCCGGCTTCTCCCTGGGCCTGAACGCGATGGAGCTGCGAGCGGCCATCCTGCTCGCCATCCTCGCCTTCATCGTCTATCCGCTGCTCCCCCCGACCGCCATCGACCCTTGGGGACTGATCCAGCCGCGCGCCGCCTGGGTGACGGTCATCCTCATCGCGGCCATCGGCTTCGGCAACTACGTGCTGCTCAAGGCGTTCGGAACCAAGGGCGTGCAGATCACCGGCTTCCTGGGCGGTCTCGTCAACAGCACCGTCACCGTCACCGAGCTGGCCGTCCGCGAGCGGGAGAGCAACGGCATTCTTCAGGACGAGGCCTACCGCGGGGTGCTGCTCGCCACCTGCGCCATGGCGGTGCGCAACGCGGTGCTGCTGGGCATCGTGGCCACGGCGGCGCTCCTGGCTGCGCTCTTGCCCATTTTGCTCATTTTGGTGACGAGCCTGCTGCTGGCGACGCGGGACCTGGGGCGCAAGTCGAAGGCGATGGAGTCGGTGCCCCCGCAGATTCCGCTGCGCTCGCCCTTCTCGCTGCAGTCAGCTCTGAAGTTCGGGCTCATCTTTCTCGTTCTGCAGATCGTCGGCACGCTGGCGCAGGACGCGCTGGGGCAGGCCGGGTTCTTCGCGGTGAGCATCGTCGGCGGCTGCGTCTCCAGCGCCTCGGCGGTCGCTTCGGCGGCCATGCTCGCCGCGCAGGGACACGCAACTCCACAAGTAGCCGGCATCGCGTCGGTGCTGGCTTCGCTGGCGTCGGCGGCCGTGAATCTCGTCCTGGTAGCGCGGGTGGCGAAGGACAAGCAGCTCAACCTGCGGCTCGGCCGCGCCCTGAGCGCGGTGGTCCTGTGCGGCATCGCTGGCGCGCTCTTGCAAGCGCATGTTCCGAAGGAGATGGCGGTTCATTACGAGCAGATGCTCGGCTCGAAGTTCACTCATCTCACGCGGTGACGCGTCACTGACTCGCGGCAGCTATCTCCGCCCGAGGTGATGTGGCGCATATCCGGCACTGCAACGCTTCGTAGTTTCGTCTTTCCATGGGGAAAGTTGACGAGTGGCGTTCGGCCGCGCGGGTGCTAGCGCGCGCATTCGTGCTGGGCTGGCGGGGCCGTCAGCAGGGGAGTGGTACGAGGGGACGACAGTCCCCTTGTACAGCGGAGCCGAAGGCGGAGCGCCTTGAACAAAACCACAACAGTCATTCGAAAACTACCGGCATCACGCGCGTGAGACGTTGGCCTGGTCGTGGAGGGATCGCTTCGCGTCCAGCGCGGAGGCGCCGCTGCGGGAGCCGTCGGTTTGGCTGTTGCGCGTGGGCTGGAGTCGCACGGGTGTTCCGCCGGAGCACGCGAGAACATCCTGATTGGCTCGCCGGAGCTTCTTCGTGCCTTCACATCACTTCGCTCTTCCTGCGGGCATGTTCGCGCGTCGCCTTCTTCTACGGAATCTGGATTGCCTGGTTCCCCGTGGCCTTCTTCATTTCATCAGCGCGCGGACCTCGCGTTCGATCTCGGGCTCTTCCTCTTCGGTGAAGCCGTCGTGGCGCTTCACCACC
>DATBAA010000957.1:0-2667 GCA_036271755.1 Myxococcales bacterium
TCGCCCGTCTTGGGGTCCACCACGGCAGGCGCCGCGGGAGCCTGATCCGCGGCGGGCGCGGGCGCAGCTACGTCGGAGTTCGTTCCCGGCGGAGTGTCCCGGCCGGTGAAAGGCTTCGAGGTCACCACCAGCTGCGTCGCCAGCGGCGCTCCGTCCGGCCCCATCGAGTAGGCCGCCCGCACGACGTCGCCCTCGCGAATGTCGGCTGCCGTGCCGGGCTGACCGTCGCGCACCGTCGGCGTCCTGGCGTTGACCTTGAGCGGCACCAGGTGCTGGCCGCCAGAGTCGAGCGACAGCGTCTTCTCGTCGCGCGCGGTGACGAAGCCGCTCATCGGGCCCGGGCTCCGTTCGGGAATGGGCTTGAGCAGCTCCTGCGTCTGCGCCTCGATGGCCGCGCGGTCCGGCGGCGGCGGCTGGGGGTTGGTGCAGGCGACGAAGAGCACGGAGGCGGCGATGATGGCGATGCGCATGAAGCAAAGGTTTGTCCGCCAAGCTCACATGCATAGCGTCAGGCGCTCGGCTGCCCGCGACCTCCGGCCTTTTCCGATCGCTTCCGCCGCGCTAGGGTGCGCGCCCCATGTCCGAGTCGAAACTTCCGGTCGAACCGCAGGGCGGCATCTCTTCAGCGCAGCGCGCCGAGCGCCTCAAGAATCTGGAGCCGCGCGCCAAGCTCGCCGCGCTCGACGCGCAGGCAGAGCTGGGCGGCGGTCAGGAGCGCATCGAGAAGCAGCACCAGGACGGCAAGCTGACCGCCCGCGAGCGCATCGAACTGCTGGTCGACCCGGGCAGCTTCATCGAGCTGGACAAGTTCAAGACCCACCGCGCCGACGACTTCGGCATGTCGGCGAAGAAGATCCTGGGCGACGGCGTGGTCACCGGCTACGGCCTGGTGGAAGGCAGGCAGATCTTCGTCTTCGCGCAGGACTTCACCGTCTTCGGCGGCAGCCTCTCGGGCGCGTACGCGGAGAAGATCTGCAAGGTGATGGATCTCGCCGTCAGCACCGGCTGCCCCGTCGTCGGCTTGAATGATTCGGGCGGCGCGCGCATTCAAGAAGGCGTCGTCTCGCTGGCCGGCTACGCGGAGATCTTCTACCGGAACGTCTCCACCTCCGGAGTGGTGCCGCAGCTTTCGGCGATCCTGGGACCCTGCGCGGGCGGCGCGGTCTACTCGCCGGCCATCACCGACTTCATCGTCATGGCAAAGGGTACTTCGTATATGTTCATTACGGGTCCCGACGTCATCAAGACAGTGACCCACGAAGAGGTCTCCAAAGAGGATCTGGGCGGCGCGCAGGCGCACAACTCGCGCTCGGGCGTGGCGCACTTCGCGGCCGAGGACGAGGCGGGCGCCATTCGCACCTTGCGCGAGCTCTTGAGCTTTTTGCCGTCGAACAACCTGGAAGACCCGCCCTTCGTGGCCTCTGAAGATCCGCCCGATCGCCGCGACGAAGCTTTGAAGACCTTAGTGCCGGCCAATCCGAACAAGCCGTACGACATCAAGGAAGTGATCCGCGCGGTGGTGGACGACAACCACTTCTTCGAGGTGCACGAGCATTGGGCGAAGAACATCGTCTGCGGCTTCGCGCGGCTGGGCGGGCGCAGCGTGGGCATCGTCGCCAACCAGCCGCAGATCCTCGCCGGCGTGCTCGACATCGACGCTTCGCGGAAGGGCGCGCGCTTCGTCCGCACCTGCGATGCGTTCAACATTCCGTTGATTACTTTCGTCGACGTGCCGGGATTCTTGCCGGGCACCGCGCAGGAGTGGGGCGGAATCATCACGCACGGGGCGAAGCTCTTGTATGCCTTTGCCGAAGCGACGGTTCCGAAGCTGACCGTGATTACCCGCAAGGCTTATGGCGGCGCGTATGACGTGATGGCTTCCAAGCATATCCGCGCCGACGTGAACCTCGCCTGGCCGACGGCGGAGATCGCGGTGATGGGTCCGGACGGCGCGGTCAACATCGTCTTCCGCAATGAGCTGGCGAAAGCGAAAGACGCTGCGGAGACGAAGAAGGAATTGACGCAGACCTATCGCGATACCTTCGCCAATCCGTACAAAGCCGCCGAGCTTGGGTATGTCGACGAAGTCATTCTTCCGGAAGAGACTCGCCCCCAGCTGTGCCGGGCGCTGCAGATGCTGAAGAACAAGCGGCAGGAAGTGCCGCAGCGCAAGCACGGCAACATCCCGCTTTGAAGAGAGAGCTGTCGCTCCTCGACGCGATCGGGATTGGCATCAATGGAATTGTAGGGAGCGGCATTTATCTACTGGTGGCGCCGCTGGCGAAGGCTGGTGGTGGAGCGAGCGTTGCCGGAGTGCTGGCTTGCGGGACGCTCTGCGTATTGATCGCGCTCTGCTTCGCTGAAGTCGGGTCGATGTATGACGAGAGCGGCGGGCCTTATGTCTATGCTCGCGATGCGTTTGGAAAGCCGCTGGGATTCGCCGTCGGCTGGCTGGGAATGTCGGTCGGCGTGCTCGGACTGGCTGCAGTCTCGTCGGGCTTCGCGGGCGCACTCGCGCGCTTCTGGCCGGGTGCGGCGACGGCGCGGGCGCCGATTGCGTGCGGCATCATCATTCTCTTTGGAGCCATCAACCTGAAGGGCGTCAAAGCTGGCGGGCGAGCTTCAACTTCTCTCTCGCTGCTCAAGATTGGACCGCTCATTCTCGTG
>DATBAA010000958.1:0-11882 GCA_036271755.1 Myxococcales bacterium
CTCGTCCGGCGGGGCGCGCACACGCTCTTCGTCGAGCTCCTGCCCAAGTGGAAGCAGTAGGAGCCCGAATGCATATGCTCTTGATTGCATTGCTCTGCGCAGCTGTCTCCGACGCCGACTCGGCGCGAGCCGTCTTCGCCAAGGCGCAGAAGTCGGTGGTGACGGTAAAGCTGGTGGTGAAGATCAGCTCCAACGGCCACGACTCGGAGACGAAGGTGGAAGCTTCCGGCACGGTCATCGACCCGTCGGGGCTCACCGTGGTGCCGGCCGCCGCTGTCGACCCGGGCGCGGCGCTGCGGGCGTCGTTGCGCGCGCGCCCCGGCGCTCCCGAGTTGAAGCTCGAATCGTCGGTGACCAGCGCCACGCTGCTCCTGCCCGACGGCACCGAGGTCGACGCGGACGTGGTGCTCAAGGACACCGATCTCGACCTCGCCTTCCTGCGGCCGCAAGAGGACGGACGCACGTTCGATGCGGTGCAGCTCAAGCCGGTGAAGACGCTGCCGCAGGTGCTCGAGCAGGTCATCCTCGTCGGGCGCTATGGCCAGACCGCGAGCCGGCAGCCGTGGGTCGAGCTCTCCCGCATGCGGGCGGTCGTCAAGGGGCCGCGCATCTATGGAATGGTCGACTCCGACGGAGGCGACGCGCTGGGCACCGTGGCGTATGCGATGGACGGCACGCCGTTGGGCGTCTTCGTGACGAAGACCTCCTCGAGCGGGTCGGATTCGCGACGAATGGGTGGCGGCAACGAGCACGTCATCCTGCGCACCGCCGACGACGTGCTGGAGATCGCCGAGCAGGCCCGCAAACGTCCGCGGCCCCTGCCTTCCACCGCGGTGGCGCCGGTGTCGATACCCGCCCCGGCTCCTGCTAAGAAGTAGCTCCCATGCGCTACCAAAGACTCTTCGTCATTGCGCTGCTCGCCGCCTGCGCGGGCAAGCCGCTGCCTCCTCCTGCTCCTCTTGCCGTCGCTGCCCCCGTGGCCGACGTCATGGCTCCGCCGCCGGCGCCGGCATTGCCGCAGCCGCCGGTGGCTCGCAAGGAGCCGAAGGACGTGACGGTCCACGGCGACAAGCGCATCGACGACTACTTCTGGCTGCGCAACAAGGGCACGCCGGAGGTCGAAGCCTATTTGAACGCCGAGGCCGCTTACGCCGACGCCATGATGGAGAAGACCAAACCCCTGCAAGAGACGCTCTACGGCGAGATGCTCTCGCGGGTGCAGGAGACGGACATTTCGGCTCCCTGGCGCAAGGACGGCTTCTATTACTATTCGCGCACCGAGAAGGGTTTGCAGTATCCGATCCTCTGCCGCAAAGAGAAGTCGCTCGACGCGCCCGAGCAGGTGCTGCTCGACCTGAATCAGCTGGCCAAGGGCAAGAAGTTCCTCGGCCTGGGGCGCTGGCAGGTGAGCGACGACGGAATGCTGCTGGCTTATTCGCTCGATGAGACCGGCTATCGCCAGTTCGACCTGCACGTGAAGAACCTCAAGACAGGCGAGGTGCTTTCGGAACAGATTCCGCGCGTCGACTCACTCACCTGGACCCGCGACGGCAAGACGCTCTTCTACGTGACCGAGGACGCGACCACCAAGCGCTCGAACCAGCTCTGGCGGCACAAGCTGGGCGCGGCCAAGGACGACCTGCTCTACGAGGAGAAGGACGAGATGTTCGGCCTGAACCTCGAGCGTTCGCGCAGCAAGGAGTACGTCTTCGTCGAGTCGGGCAGCCACACGGCCAGCGAAGTTCGCTTCTTCAAGGACGGCGACGCGAAGGCGAAGCTGACGGTGATCCAGCCGCGCGAGAAAGACCACGAGTACTACGTCGATCACCGCGGCGGGCTCTTCTATATCCGCACCAACACGGGCGGCCGCAATTTCCGGCTGGTGACGGCCAAGGTCGCGGCGCCGGGCAAGAAGAATTGGAAGGAGATTGTCCCGCACCGCGAAGACGTCATGCTGCTCGACGTCGAGCTCTTCAAGGATTACCTGGTCCGCTACGAGCGCGAGGGCGGCCTGCCGCAGATCGCGATCACCGATCTGAAGAGCAACGAGACCAAACGCCTCACTTTCCCCGAGGCCGACTATCACGTCAGCCCCGATCGCAACGCCGAGTTCAACCAGACCTCCTATCGCATCAGCTACCAGTCGCTGGTGACTCCGGCGACCTTCTACGACGTCGACTTCGCCACGCAGGAGCGCGTGATCGTGAAGCAGACCCGGGTGCCCAACTACAACCCGGATCTCTATGAAGTGGAGCGCGTCTGGGTGCCCGCCCGCGACGGGGCCAAGGTGCCGGTGGCGCTGGTGCACAAGAAGGGGTTCGTCAAGGACGGCAAGAGCCCGCTCTATTTGTATGCCTATGGGTCGTACGGAATCTCCATTCCAGATTCCTTCTCGCCGGAGCGGTTCTCTTATATCGATCGCGGAGTGACTTACGCGGTGGCGCATATCCGCGGCGGCGGCGAATTGGGCAAGAAGTGGCATGACGCCGGCCGGATGATGAACAAGAAGAACACCTTCACCGACTTCATCGACTCAGCCGGCTACCTCATCAAGCAGGGCTACACCGCGCCGGACCGGCTGGCCATCGGCGGCGGCAGCGCGGGCGGTCTCCTGATGGGCGCCGTCCTCAACATGCGGCCCGACTTGTTCAAGGTGGCCATCGCCTGGGTGCCGTTCGTCGACGTCATCAACACCATGCTCGACGAGAGCCTGCCGTTGACGGTGGGTGAGTTCGAAGAATGGGGCAATCCGAAGCAGGACGAGGCTTATGCTTATATGCGGTCGTACAGCCCGTACGACAACGTCGAGGCCAAGGCCTATCCAATCATGCTGGTGCGCTCGAGCTACAACGACAGCCAGGTGATGTACTTCGAGCCGGCCAAGTGGGTGGCGAAGCTGCGCGCCATGAAGACGGACAAGAATCCGCTGCTCTTCAAGATCAACATGCAGCCGGCGGGACACGGCGGCGCCTCGGGCCGCTACGACCGCCTCCGCGACTCGGCCTACGAGCAAGCCTTCATGCTCGACCAGCTCGGCCTCCACTAAAGCCGCAACGATTCAAATCAATCGAAGAGAGAGCCTCAGCGGCAGATGTTGAGATAGACGCTGATGGTGCCGTCTTGCCTGTTGGCGACGGCCAGGTCGGGGAAGCCGTCGTTGTTGAAGTCCGCGACGGCCACCGACGAGGGCTGCTTGCCGGTGGGGTAGAGCAGCGGCGGCGCGAAGCCTCCGTCCTGCGCGTTGAACATCACGCCCAGCATGTTCTGCGCGCTGGCCGTGTAGATCAGATCGCTGAAGCTGTCCTGGTCCAGGTCGGCCGCGACGAGAAAGCCGGGCGGAACCCCGGCGTCGAACGCCTGCGGCGGCGCGAAGGCGCCCCCGTCGATGTTCATCATCACGTGCAGCTGGCCGTCGGCACCGCCGGTGGCCAGGTCGGTGAGCCCGTCGGCGTTGAAGTCGGCGGCGGCGAGCGAGAGCGCGTTGCTGCCGGCGGCCGCGGTCGCCGGCGCGAGGAAGCCGCCGTCGCTGGCGGTGAGCAAGAGCGCGACGTTCGACTGGGCCGGGCTGACCACCGCCAGATCCGCGACCGTGTCGGCGTTGAGATCCAGCGCGGCGATGAAGCCGGGCGCGAAGCCGAGCGGAAAGACCCCTGCGTCGGACACTCCTCCATCGGAGATCGAAAACGCGATCACGCCCGACGAGGTGCCGGCGATCAGATCGGGCAGGCCGGTCTCGCTCAGATCGCCGGCGGCCAACGTGCCGCTGGCGAAGCCGAGGCCGGTGCCGCCGTCGAAGTTGCCCGTGCCGTCGTTGAGAAAGAGCGTGGTGTTGGTGCCGCTGGCCACAAGGTCGGGCAAGCCGCTGTTGTCGAAGTCGGCGGCGACGAGAAAGCCCGGGCCGGTGCCCAGCGGATAGTCGGTGCGCTTGCTGAAGTCCGCGTTCTGGTCGTTGGTCAGCATGGTGATGCCGCTGGCCTGCGTCACCGCCAGGTCGGCGAAGCCATCGTTGTTGAAATCGGCCGCGACCACTGTCGTTGGCGAGGTCCCGGCCGGGAAGCTGCGATAGAGCGCGAAGCCGCGGCTACAGAGACCTTGCGGAGTCACCAGGACGGCAGCGGACGCCGGCCCGGTGCCGGCGGCGGTCGAGCTGGCGACGGTGATTCGATAAGCCACGCCATTGGTGAGCCCGCCGAGGAGGAGGCTCGTCTGCGTCTCCTGGTGCGTGATCGCGTTGCCCGACTGCGGCGTCGCCGTCACCCGGTAGTCGATGACGCCGGCCGCCGCGTCCCAATGAAGCAGCGCGAACTGGCTGCCGGTGCCGACGGTCAGGCCGGTGGGCGGCGCGCAGGCGGGCGTCTCGCACACCCCGGCGTCCGTGAGCTGCGAGGTGCTGCTGGAGCAGGCAGCGAGAAGAGCGAGAAGACACAGCCAACGCATCCGCCGGACCTTATGCTCTGCCACTCGGAGTCTCCAGCTTTACTTGCCGAAGATGGTTTGCATCTCGGCGTAGGTGATGGCGCCGTCCAAGGCTTTCAAGGTGCCGCTCCGCAGCGCCTCTTCAGCGAGCTGCCGCGCGCGGCCATACGCGGCTCGCGCGGGGCCCGAGCCGAGGCTGACGCGGCGCACGCCCATCTTTTCCATCTCTGGAATCGACGGCGTCTGCGGGCCGCCGAGGATGTTGAGCGGCCCATTGATCTGCTTCGCCAGCTCGGCGATGACGTCGGCCTTGGCGATGAACGGAACGAACGCGCAGCTGGCGCCGGCGGCGAGATAGGCGTTGGCGCGCTTCACCGCTTCGCCCAATCGATCGGCGATTCCCGGCGCGGCAAAAGCGTCGGTGCGGCCGTTGATCACGAAGGCGACGCCGGCCTTGTCCGCGGCGGCGCGCGCCGCGCGGATGCTCGCCACCTGCTGCTCTAAAGGAAACAGCGAGCCGTCTTGCGCGGCATCTTCCAGATTCATGCCGACGGCGCCCGCGGCGAGCACCTGCCGGACCGTCTCGGCCGCGTCTCCGTAGCCCGCCTCGGCGTCGACGGTGACGGGCACCTTCACCCGCAAAGCCACCCGGCGAGCCATGTCGATCATCTCGGCGCGCGAGATCTCCTGCCCGTCGGCGTACCCCAAGACGTTGGCGACACCGGCGCTGGACGTTGCCATGGCCTGCGCCCCGGCCTTCTCGATCACGAGCGCGCTGCCCACGTCCCAGCAATTCGGCAGCACGAGGATGCGCGGGCCCTGGTGCAGCTTCTGCAGCGCGATCGCCTTCTCCTGCAACGAGCTCATACGCGATATCCTTTCACTGCTTCCGCCGCTCCCGACGAGACCACGCCCAATTGATTGGCGGCCGCGCTGGTGGCCTCGATGCTGCGCATGGTCTCGCCCATCATCCGCGACAGATCGCCCATCGCCTCGAACACCTGGGCGACGCCGGCGTTCTGCTGGCTCACCGCCGCCGCGATCTGCCGCGCCGAGGCGGAGTTCTCGCGGACGATGGCCGACAGCTCTTCCAGGTTCTTGCCCGAGGCGCGCACCTGCTCGAGCCCGGCGTCGATGCGTTGCGATCCGGCCTGGGTGATCACCACCACCTTGCCGATGCTGGTGCCGATGTCGTTCAACACCTCGCCGACCTTCCGCGTGGCCGCGATCGATTGATCGGCCAGCGCGCGAATCTCCCGCGCCACCACCGCGAATCCCTTGCCGTGCTCGCCGGAGCGCACGGCTTCGATGGCTGCATTCAAAGCCAGCATGTTGGATTGATCGGCCAGATCCTTGACCGTCTCGGTGATGCCCGCGATCTGCGCGGCGCGCGTGCTCAGCTCGCCGATGCGTCCGGCGATCTCCGAGACCTGCGCGCGAATGTCGGTCAGGCCCGCGAGGCTGCGCTCGATGGCCAGCTCGCCCTTGCGCGACACCTGGTCGGCGCGCTCGGCGTCCTGCAAGACGTGGTCGGCCTTCTCGGCGGCGAGGCGCGAGGTCTGGCGGATCTCCTGCGCGGTCACGTGCGTCTCTTGCAAAGCGGCCGCCTGCTGGCTGGCGTTGTGCGCCTGCTCCTCGGAGAGCCTGCGCAGCTCGTTCATCAGGCCGCCCAAGGTGTCGTTGGCCGAGCGCAGGTTGTTGAGGACCACCCGCAGCTTTCCCACCATGGCGGCAAACGAGGTGGCCAGCTGTCCCAACTCATCGTCCGACTTGACCCGGATGGGCTGCGTCAGATCTCCGTCGCGCACGATGATCTGGGTGGCCTTGATCAGCTCGCGCACGGGGCGAACGACGACGAAGAAGGCGATGAAGCCGCCCAGGAGCACGCCGAAGATCGCCACCAGCCCGCCGTAGAGCAGCATGCGCCGCTGAAGCTCGTCGACCTCGCGCTCGATGAAGTAGAGGTCCATGCCCACGTGCACCACGCCCAGCGCGCCGCCGGAGATGGGCGCGGCCACGTCCATGGCGTGGATGTTGCCGCCCGCCCAATGCTCGTCGACCTCGGTGTTCACCTGCGTGCGGTGCTGGCCGGAGATGGTGGCCGGGTCGAGCACGTTCTTCTTCTGCAGCGCGGCCGGAAAGCTGGGCGAGAGCGTGTGGACCAGGATGCTGCCGTCGGTGTCCTCGACGAAGATGTAGGCGACGCCGCGGCTCAGCTTGTTCGAGTCGATGGCCGCCTGCAGCGACGAGACGTTGCCCATGCCCTGCTCGGCGGTGAAGGCCAGCGCCAGCGCGATGGCCTCGCCCTTGGAGATGAAGCCGCCGCGGCGGCCGAGCTCCACCTGCGACGATGCGACCGCGAGCATGACCAGCACGGTGGCGATGGTGGCGACGGCGCTCGGGATGACCAGCTTGGGTGCCAGGCCGGAGAAGATCATTTGTCCGCTCCACGCTGTAGCAGCGGAATGGGGTCCTTCACGCTGCGCCAGCCTTCCGGAGTGACCACCGTGAACCAGACCGCGTTCAACGCCTGGTGCCGCTCGGGCGAGAATTCCAGCGGCTCTCCCAACCCCAGGTCGAAGCGGCCCATCTTCTCCGCGGCTTGATAGAAGTTGCGCCGGGTGAGGTCGGGTCCGGTCTTCTCCAGGACGGCCAGGAAGGCGCGCGCGCTCAAGTAGCCCTCGACGCTGCCGAAGCTGTACTTGCCGACCGGCGTGTAGCTGTTGTCGCCGATGGGCGGGCTTCCCGGGTCGAAGCGCTCCATGGCCGCGCGGTAGCGGGCGATGAAGGGGCTGTCGCGGTCTTCGAACGACGGCACCACCTGGGTGACGATCAAACGGCGGGTCAGGTTGAGGCCGGTCTTCTTCTCCTCTTCGCGCAACAGGCGCAGCATCTGATCGGCGCCGACGAAGGAGAGGTTGTGGATGGGCACGTCCAGGCCGTTGCGGCGGGCGTCGCGCACCAGCGCCGCGCAGGCCTGGTACGAGCCGACGGCGATGATGGCGTCGACGTTGGCGTCGCGGAGGATGGCCACCTGCGGCTCGGTGCTGGCGGCGTACGCCTGCCCGCGGGGATAGGTGGTGTCGGCCACGACGGTCAGCTTTTTCGTCGCCAGGGCCCGCTTCACGGCGTCCCGTCCCGAGGTGCCGTAGGCATCGTCCTGCAGGAAGACGCCGATGCGCGTGCGGCCCGCCTTGAGAAAGGCGTCGATCATGGCCTTGGCCTCCTCGCGATACGAGGCGCGGATGTTGAAGACCGCTTTGTCGAAGGGCGCCTCGCGCTGCGGCTGGGCGCCGGTGAAGTTGGCGAAGTAGAAGAGGCCTTCGGAGTTGAAGTACTTCTGCACCACCGGCAGCGCCTTGATGATGGTGGGCGTGCCCACGCCGCCGAAGAGCGCGAACACCTTCTGCTTGGCGATGAGCTGGTAGGTGGAGAAGGCGGCCTTCTCCGCGTCGTAGGCGTCGTCCGAGAGGACCAGCTTCACCTTGCGGCCGTGCACTCCGCCGTTGCTGGCGTTGGCCTCTAGGAACGCCGCCTGCGCTCCGCGCCACATCTCGATGCCGAGGCCGGCCGAGGTGCCGCTGAAGGCGGCGGACTGACCGAGCGATACCTCCTGCGGTGTGACGCCGTTTTCGGCGCGAGCGGAGAGGGACGCGAAAAGGAGCACCGCCAGGAGGGCGCGCATGCCCGATCCTTGGCACATGTACGCCCCGGCGTCGAACTATTGAACTGGACGTGCGAAAGTCAGTGCATGGAGCAACGAACGGTCGATCTGAGCGGGCCGGTCCATTATCTGGATTTCGGCGGCGCCGGGCGGCCCATCGTGCTGGTGCACGGCCTCGGCGGCTCTTCGGTCAATTGGCTGGGAGTCGGGCCGCGGCTCTCGAAGCTGGGGCGGGTGGTGGCCGTCGATCTGGCCGGCCACGGGCGGACGCGGTCGCTGGGACGGTCCGCGCGGGTCTCGGCGAATCGCGCGCTGCTGTCGCGGTTTCTCGCCGAGGTGGCGCGCGAGCCGGCGGTGCTCATCGGCAACTCGATGGGCGGCTATCTCTCGCTGGCCCAGGCGGCGGCCGAGCCGGCGACGGTGCGCGCGCTGGTGCTGGTGGCGCCGGCATCGCCCCGGCCTCCGGGCATGAAGTTCGATGCCCGGGTGACCGCGCTCTTCGCCGGCCTGATGGCGCCCTTCGTGGCTTCGCTGATCATGCGCCGCCGCGCGCGCCGCGGGCCGGAGCAGAGCGTGCGCGACGTGATGGCGCTCTGCACCGTCGACATCAACCGCATCAAGCCCGAGCTGCTGCAGGCGCACGTCGCGCTGGCCCGCGAGCGCGTGGCGTACGGCAGCGTGGTGGGGCGGGACTTCATCGACGCGGCCCGGTCGCTGGTGTCGAAGCTGATGAGGACCGGGCTCTATATGGAGATGGTGCGCCGGGTGGCGGCGCCCACGCTGCTCATCAATGGCACGCGCGACAGATTGGTTTCAATCCTGTCGGCGCGGGCCTTGGCGGCTGCTCGGCCGGACTGGAAGTTCGCCGAGCTGCCTGACATCGGCCACGTCCCGCAGCTCGAGTGCCCGGACGAGTTCCTGGCCATCGTCGAGCCCTGGCTGAAGCCGCTCTTGGCGTGAGTGTGCGACGGCGACGCACAGCGCGCGGAGACATTGAGGCGTGAAATGCGAGCGAAACTTTTTGACGACGTGTCTCCAACCCTCTGCTACGTCGGATACGTCGACATCCTCGGATTCAGCAAATTGGTTCGTGACGACCTGGAGGCCGCGAAGACCAGCGCGGCTTCCGCTTCTCTCTGGATCGTTGGCGAAGAGCATAGCCGGAGGAATTGGATACGGTGTCCACCTCCAAAAGAACATCCGTTGAAGAACACCGTCTGGCGGCGATGCGCGAAAAACACCGAGGGACGACCGTCGCCTACAAACATGATTGGCTGTACGAGTTTCTTCAACAAGTGAAAGCGAATCACCCGCTCAGGCCTTGAGCTTGGTGCGCCGGCCCGTGTTCTTGCCGCGTGCGCGACTTGTGCGTCGTCTTGAGTCGTCGTTGAAGGGGCGAGCAGGGTGACGAGCCCCGGCACAAGCGGAGGAGCGCCCCCAAAACAAATCGAAGAACTATGCTAATCTGAAATAGTGAAGAAGCGGCAACTGATCTTCCAATTTCCGAGGCGAGGTGGAAAGCGCCACGGCGCCGGCCGCCCGCGCATCCATGAGCGTCCGGGAGTAGTCGGGCCTGGTGTTCCGCACCTCCGCCGCGAGGCGTTCGCCTCACGGCGGGCAGTGCACGTGACTCAGCGGCTGCGTCCCGACGCCGGGTACCTGCGCAAGCAGGGACCCGCGCAGGTGCTGGTGAGGGCTTTTCGCGAGGCGGCGGAGGGACAGCGCATTCGCATTGCCCACTACTCCATCCAGGGCAATCACCTGCACCTCGTGGTCGAAGCGGAAAATGCCCTCGCTCTGGCGCGGGGCATTCAAGGGCTGTCGGTGCGCATTGCGCGGCGGCTCAACGCGCGCGTCGGCCGCCGTGGGCCTGTGTTTGCAGACCGCTATCACTCGCACGTGCTCGAGTCGCGACGCGAAGTCGCGAATGCCGTTCGCTATGTGACTGGCAACTACGTCCACCACGCGCGCGAGCACCTGCCGCCTGGCTTCCGCGATCCTCTCGCCACCAATCCGTTTGAGCCGCTGGCGCAGCCGAAGCTGTGGCTGCTGCGTATCGGCTGGCAGGCCGAGCCAGCGAGCAGAGCACGGGTGTTCGAGCCGCCGTGAGGTTTAGGCGCCTAGGTATTCGACGTGGGCGTAAGTGCCCAGGCGGGTGTCGTAGGCGAGGTAGAAGCCGTCGTGGTCCGGGTCGGCGTAGAGCACGATGTTGTCGTTGCTCCAGTCCCAGTCGGCGCACAGCTCGTAGTCGGCCTGGGCCACGGAGAAGAAGTTTCCGTCGAGCTCGAAGCGCGAGTAGTTGCCGCCGCGCAAGCGATAGACGTAGCGCGGGCCGAAGCCGCCGGTGAAGCGGCCGTGCGCCCAGGGCTGAGCGACGTGGTAGCGCGGGTCGCCGCGGCCCGTGTTGTGCCCCACCCACTGATCGCGCTGCGGATGGACGTGCGGAGTCTCCGGGTGCCCGTCGTTGTCGCGATAGGCGTGGTGCTGCGGGTCGGGTTGCGCGGGAGCGCGATTCACCACCGGCGGAGTGGCCGGGGCGCGCGTCACCGGCGAAGGTCCGCGGGAAGGAATGTAGCCGTGGCCGACGGGCGCATTGGGCCGGGTCTCTGGATGCTGTTGCGGCGCCGAATGGGTCTGGGCCGGCGCGGGCGCGTGACCGCCGCCTTCGTGCCCATGCTCCTGCGCGGCGAGGGGTAGAGCAACGAGAGACAGCGCCGCGAGCAGAATGGTCTTCATGGGTAAAGCCTCCGGACCGGCGAACCTATGCATGCCGGTCCGGAGTCGATAAGCAGACGAACGTCTCTCCTACAATTTGAAGATCGCGCTCGCACCCATGACCATGCCCAGCGTCACGGCGGTGATGGTCAACTCTGCCAACGCGCCCACCGCAAACGGCCGCAGACCCTGTTTCTTGATCTCGCGGAAGTCGGTCTTCAGGCCCACGCCGGCAAAGCAGAGCAGGAACGCCCAGCGCGAGAGGTTCGCGATCGAAGTCACCTGCGGACCGGAGAACACCGCGAACGTCGCCAGCAGCGAGACGGCGATGAAGCCGAGCACGAACTTGGGGAACTTCTGCCAGAGGAACGCAGCCTTGCTGGTGACTTCGTGCGCCTGGCCTTTGGAGGCCCAATAAAGCGCATAGGCAAGGACCACGAAACCAATGGTGGCGTTGCGGGTGCCTTTGGTGAGCACGGCGATCTTGCCGGCCGCGTCGGAATAGATGGCGCCCGCCGCGGCTGCTTCGGCGGTGTTGTCGACCGCGAGTCCGGCCCAGAGGCCAAAGGCCTTGTCGCTCATGTGCAGGAAGTGCCCGATGGCCGGATAGGCGAAGAGGCCAAACGCTCCCAGCGCGAGGATGGCGGCGATGGCAAACGTAGCGTCGTCGTCCTCCGCCTCGATGGACCCTTTGGCGGCGATGATGGCCGAGACGCCGCAGATGGAGGAGCCAATGGCCAGAAGGCTGATGAGTTTCGGCTTCAGGTTGAACCACTTGCCGATCACGGTCATGACCAGGATGGCCACCACCAACTCGATGGCCACCAGGCCCAGCGACACGCCGCCCAGCTTGGCGACGTCGCCCATCAAAAAGCGCGAGCCCAACAGCACGATGCCGGCCTTGAGCCAGAAGTCATAGGTTTCGATGCCGGCCTTGAACACCTTGGAGACGCCGACGGTGTTGGAGATGACGAGGCCGAAGAGGATGGCCCAGAGCACGTACTCCAAGTTGGGCATGGCCACGTGGTGGCTCTTGCCGTAGTTGCGCAGGCCGGCCTCGGTGAGCTTGCCGGCGTAGCCGATGACG
>DATBAA010000959.1:0-30133 GCA_036271755.1 Myxococcales bacterium
CCTGACCAAGCTCGGTTTCATCGAGGAGTCGGAGCTCACCAACTTCCTCTCGAAGCAGTACGGCGTTCCTTCCATCAACCTGAAGGAATTCGACATCGACCCCGAGGTGGTGAAGCTCGTCCCCAAAGAGGTGGCCGAGAAGCACCAGTGCATCCCGGTCAACCGCGCCGGCGCCTCGCTGATCCTGGCGATGAGCGACCCGTCGAACATCTACGCCATCGACGACATCAAGTTCCTCACCGGCTACAACATCGAAGTCGTCGTCGCCAGCGAGCAGGCCATCAAGGAGGCGCTGGAGAAGTACTACGCCGAGAAGGGCCCCTCGTACGACGAGGTGATGGAAGGCTTCGACGAGAGCGAAATCGAAGTCGGCCACGAGGACGAGAGCGAGAACGTCCTCGACATGGAGAAGTCGGCCGCCGAAGCCCCGGTCGTCAAGCTCGTGAACCTCATCCTCCTCGACGCCATCAAGAAGGGCGCCTCCGACATCCACGTCGAGCCCTACGAGAAGGACTTCCGCGTCCGCTACCGCGTCGACGGCGTGCTCTACGAAGTGATGAAGCCGCCCATGAAGCTGAAGCTCGCCATCATCTCGCGCCTCAAGATCATGGCCGAGCTCGACATCGCCGAGCGCCGGTTGCCCCAGGACGGCCGCATCAAGCTGAAGCTGGGCAAGGGCCGCGAGATGGACTTCCGCGTGTCGGTCTGCCCCACGCTCTTCGGCGAGAAGGTCGTGCTCCGCTTGCTCGACAAGAGCAACCTGCAGCTCGACATGACCAAGCTCGGCTTCGACGCCGAGCCGCTCAAGGCCTTCAAAGAGGCCATCGATCGCCCCTACGGCATGGTGCTCGTCACCGGCCCCACCGGCTCGGGCAAGACGACGACGCTCTACTCGGCGCTCTCCGAGCTGAACAAGACCTCCGACAACATCAGCACCGCGGAAGACCCGGTCGAATTCAACTTCGCCGGCATCAACCAGGTGCAGATGCACGACGACATCGGCCTCAACTTCTCGGCCGCGCTGCGCAGCTTCCTCCGCCAGGACCCCGACATCATCATGGTCGGCGAGATCCGCGACTTCGAGACGGCCGAAATCGGCATCAAGGCGGCGCTCACCGGCCACCTCGTGCTCTCGACGCTGCACACCAACGACGCGCCGGGTACGATCTCGCGTCTTCTCAACATGGGCATCGAGCCGTTCCTGGTGACGTCGGCCGTGAACCTGATTCTCGCCCAGCGGCTCGCCCGCAAGCTCTGCCAGGAGTGCAAGAAGGCGGCGGACGTACCCGCGCAGGCGTTGACCGACATCGGCGTCAAGCCGGAGGACATCGGGACCTTCCAGGTGTTCGAGCCGGGTGGGTGCCGCACCTGCAATGACCGCGGTTACAAGGGTCGTGTAGCGTTGTATGAAGTGATGCCTCTCTGGGACAGCGTGAAGGAGCTGGTGATCAACGGCGCCTCCACGGCCGAGCTGAAGAACGAGGCCATCAGGCTCGGCATGCAGACGTTGCGAATGGCCGCTATCGCCAAACTGAAGATTGGGATGACCAGTATCGAAGAAGTGGTGGGAAACACCGCTCCTGATACGATGAGGTGAAATGCCGAACCTGCACCAGCTATTGAAGGCCATGGTGGAGAAGGGATCCTCGGATCTCCACATCACCACGGGCTCACCGCCACAGCTCCGCATCGACGGCGCGCTGGTGCCGCTCAAGACTCCGCCGCTCACCCCGGTAGAGACGAAGCAGCTCTGCTACTCCATCCTCGCCGACGCGCAGAAGCACAAGTTCGAGGAGGAGAACGAGCTGGACTTGAGCTTCGGCGTGAAGGGCCTGTCGCGCTTTCGCGCCAACCTCTTCATGCAGCGCGGCGCGGTGGCGGCGGCGTTCCGCACCATTCCGTTCAAGATCCTCACCTTCCAAGAGCTGGGCCTGCCGCCCATCGTCGCAGAGCTGTCGAAGAAGCCGCGCGGCCTGGTGCTGGTGACCGGCCCCACCGGCTCGGGCAAGTCCACCACGCTCGCCTCCATCATCGACAAGATCAACACCGAGCGGCACGAGCACATCGTCACCATCGAAGACCCCATCGAGTACCTGCACCCGCACAAGAACTGCGTGGTGAACCAGCGCGAGGTGGGCGCCGACACGCACTCCTTCAAGAAGGCGCTCAAGTACATCCTGCGGCAGGATCCCGACGTCGTCCTCGTCGGCGAGATGCGAGACCTCGAGACCATCGAGGCGGCGCTCGTCATCAGCGAGACGGGTCACCTTGCCTTCGGAACCCTGCACACCAACAGCTGCGTGCAGACCATCAACCGCATCCTCGACGTTTTCCCGCCGTACCAGCAGCCGCAGATCCGCGCGCAGCTGAGCTTCGTGCTCGAGGGCGTGGTGACGCAGAACCTGATCGCCAAGGCCGGCGGCCCGGGGCGCGTGCTGGCCATCGAGGTGATGGTGCCCAACGCCGCCATCCGGAACCTCATCCGCGAGGACAAGGTCCACCAGATCTATTCGCAGATGCAGGTCGGCCAGTCGAAGTTCGGCATGCAGACCTTCAACCAATCTTTGGCCTCGCTGATCCAGCGCGGCGTGATCACGCTCGAGGAAGGACTCGCGCGCAGCTCCGACTCAGAGGAGCTTCGCAACGTCCTGGCCTCGGGTCAAAAGCCGGGCGTGAACCGTCCGGTGCAGGCGCGATGAGCTACCGGACGAACTGTGTGCTGGGCTTCATGAGGAGAGCGTAGATGGCGACCGCGACCGCAGCAGCGAGCAAACCGAAGACCGCGGCACCCCCGCGCGTTCCCGTCTGGGTCTGGGAAGGCAAGACCCGGACCGGCGAGATCAAGAAGGGCGAGATCGAGGCGCCTGACGAGGCCAGCGTCCAGCAGCGCCTGCGCGCCATGGCCCTGCAGAGCGTGAAGATCAAGAAGAAGCCCATGCAGCTGAGCTTGAAGCTGCCGGGCATGGGCGGCATCGCCCAGAAAGACCTGGTCATCTTCACCCGCCAGTTCGCGACGATGATCGACGCCGGCCTTCCGCTGGTGCAGTGCCTCGACATCCTCGCCACCCAGCTCGACAACCTCGCCTTCCGCGACGTGCTCACCAAGGTGAAGGTCAAGGTGGAGTCGGGCTCGACGCTGGCCGACGCGCTGGGCGATCACCCGAAGGTGTTCGACACCCTCTACGTGCAGCTGGTAGCCGCCGGCGAAATCGGCGGTATCCTCGACACGATCTTGAACCGCCTCGCCCAGTACATCGAGAAGAACGAGAAGCTCAAGGGCAAGGTGAAGAGCGCCATGGTGTACCCGATCGCCGTGTTGTGCATCGCGGTCGTGGTCACCGTCGTGCTGCTGCTCAAGGTCACGCCGGTCTTCGAGAAGATGTTCAAGGACTTCGGCGGCGCCATGCCCGCGCCCACCCAGATCGTCATCGACATGTCGCAGTGGCTGCAGTCGTACGGCGTCTATCTGCTCGTCATCATCGTGGGCAGCGTCTTCGCCTTCAAGTTCTGGTACGGCTCGAAGAACGGCCGCGTCCAGTTCGACAAGTTCATCATCAAGACGCCCATCTTCGGCGACCTCATCCGCAAGGTCGCTGTGGCCCGCTTCACCCGCACGCTGGGCACCATGATCTCCTCCGGCGTGCCCATCCTCGACGCCATGGAGGTGGTCGCGAAGACCGCCGGCAACACCGTGGTCGAGCGCGCCATCCGCTACACCAAGGAGAAGATCTCCGAGGGCAAGACCATCGTGCAGCCGCTGGCGGAGACCAAGGTCTTCCCGCCCATGGTGGTGCAGATGATCGGCGTCGGCGAGGCCACCGGCGCCATGGACCAGATGCTCACCAAGATCGCCGACTTCTACGACGACGAGGTGGACACGGCGGTCGCCGGGCTCACCAGCCTCATCGAGCCGGTGATGATGGTGTTCCTGGGCGGCGTGGTCGGCGGCTTCCTCGTCGCCATGTACCTCCCCATCTTCAGCATCGCCGGCTCGATCAAGTAGCCGGGCAACTCCGTGGGCGCGGCCGCAGACAGCTTCGCGTCGATGCCCCCGGAGGCGAAGGCGCCCGAGCTCTTTCGCAAGCTGCTCTGGCTGAGCGGGCTCCGGCTCCTCGTCGGCACCGCGCTGCTCACCGCCACCGCGGTGCTCTCGTTCGGCTCGGGCGGAGAGACGTTCCCCGGCCGGGCCGAAGCGCTGCTCTACGGCATCATCGCCAGCATCTATCTGGGGTCGCTGATCTCGGTCGCGTTCCTGCGCTCGGGGCGGTTTCTGGCCGGCGTCGCCAAGGGGCAGATCGTCGGCGACGTGCTGGCGGCCAGCGGGCTCGTCTACCTGACCGGCGGCGCCGAGAGCATCTTCACCATCCTCTATCCGCTGGCCATCGTGAACGCGGCCATCGGGCTGGGGCGGCGCGGCGCCTTGGCGGGCGCGCTGCTGTCGGCCATCGCCTTCTGCCTGCTGGCGCTGGGCATGGAGCGCGGCCTCATCGCGCCGCCGCTCGCGTTCGTCGAGCGCACTCCGCTGCCCGCCGCGCGGCTGATGCTGACGCTGGCGGCGAACCTCTCTGCCTTCCTGCTGACGGCGCTGCTCGCCGCGTACCTGGCCTCCGCGCTGCAGGGCGCCCGCAAGGAGCTGGCCAAGACGGCGACCGAGCTGGCCGGCCTGGAGGCGTTGCACGAGAGCATCGTCGAGTCGGTGGCCAGCGGCATCCTCACCACCGACGTGAGCGGCCGCATCACCTACTTGAACCGCTCCGCCACGCAGCTGACCGAGCTGCAGCTCGAGGACGTGCGCGGCGAGCCGCTCGATCATCTGCTTCCGCTGCTCTCGCAAGGCCAGCGGCACGGCGAGGCGATCTTCGGACCTCGCGTGGTCAGCTTCGCCATCGCCGATCTGACGCTGGCCGCCGGGGGCCAGGTGATCGTGCTGCAGGATCTCACCGAGCTGCGGCGCATGGAAGAAGAGGTCCGCCGCGCCGACCGCCTGGCCGCGCTGGGCAAGCTCTCCGCCGGCCTCGCGCACGAGATCCGCAATCCGCTGGCGTCGATGTGCGGCTCGGTGGCGCTGCTCGGCAAGTCGCCGGGGCTGGGCGAGAAGGAGCGGCGCCTGCTGCAGATCGTCTTTCGCGAGGGCGAGCGGCTGGAGGTGCTGGTGAGCGAATTTCTCGCCTTCGCGCGGCCGGCCGAGCCGCGGATGGCGCCCATCGAGCTGGGCGAGCTGCTCGATGACACCCTGGCGGTCTTCCAGCTGGACGCCAAGGCTGCCTCGCTCGACGTTTCGGTGGACTCTCCGCAGGCGCAGGTCCGGGTGCTGGCCGACGCGGGCCAGCTGCGCCAGGTGCTGTGGAACCTGCTCAGCAACGCCGCCGAGGCGGCCGGCGCGGGCGGCACCGTGCGGGCGCGGCTGCGCCAGGCGGAGTCCATGGCGGTGCTGGAGGTCGAGGACAGCGGACCCGGCATTCCCCAGCCGGATCTCCAGCGCATCTTCGATCCGTTCTTCACCACCAAGGAGTCGGGCACCGGCCTGGGTCTCGCCATCGTCCATCGCATCGTCGAGGCCCACGGCGGCCAGCTCTCGGTCGAGAGCGCTCCAGGCAAGACCCGCTTCTCCATCGCCCTCCCCGCGCAAGCCTCCCGCACCGCCGCGTAGCTGAACTGTTTTGTTTTTCTTCTAGCGAGCTGAGGTAGGTTTCGGGGATGGCACGGCTATTGGTCGTCGATGATGAGCGCTCGCTGCGCGAGGTCCTCGACGTCTACTTCAGCGACCAGGGCCACGAGGTGGTCATCGCGGCCGACGCCGAGCAGGCGCTCAAGGTCTTTCGCGAGAAGAAGCCCGAGATCGTCATCACCGATCTGCGCCTGGGCAGGGGCAGCGGCATCGAGGTGCTGCGCCAGGTGAAGGCCGAAGGCCACGCGGCGGAGGTCATCGTCATGACCGCCTACGCCAGCGCCGAAGCTGGCCTGGAGGCGGCCGCCCTGGGCGCCTACGACTTCGTCATCAAGACGGCGCACTTGACCGGCGAGCTGAAGGTTCGCGTCAACGGCGCCCTGGAGAAGCTGCGGCTCGCCCGCGAAAACCAGCTGCTGCGCGAGCGGCTGGAGGGCCGCACCGACGGCCTGTTGGGGCGCAGCCCGGCCATGCGCGCGCTCGACGGCATGATCGACCGCGTCGCGCCCTCGCGCACCACCGTGCTGGTGACGGGCGAGAGCGGCACCGGCAAGGAGCTGGTGGCGCGGGCGCTGCACCAGAAGAGCTCGCGCAACGCGGAGCCGTTCGTGCCGGTGAACTGCGGCGCCATTCCCGAAGGCCTGATCGAGAGCGAGCTCTTCGGCCACGTGAAGGGCGCGTTCACCGGCGCGCAAGGGACGCGCTCTGGCCTCTTCCAGGCCGCGAGCAGCGGGTCGCTCTTCCTCGACGAGATCGGCGAGCTGCCGCTGGCGCTGCAAGTAAAGCTGTTGCGCGCCATCCAGGAGCGGAAGGTGCGCGCGGTGGGCGCCGACGCGGACGAAGAGGTGGACGTCCGGCTCATCGCCGCCACCAACCGCGATCTCGCCGCCGAGGTGAAGGCGGGCCGCTTCCGCGAGGATCTCTACTACCGCCTCAACGTCATCCAGCTGCGCGTGCCGCCGCTGCGCGAGCGCCGCGAGGACGTGGTGCTGCTGGCCGAACATTTCCTGCGCCGCTTCGAAGCCGAGCACGGGCGCGGCCGCCTCGATCTCTCGCGCGAGGCCAAACGGCGGCTGGACGCCTACGACTTTCCCGGCAACGTGCGCGAGCTGGAGAACCTGATCGAGCGCGCGGTCACGCTCTCCGACGGTCCCGAGGTCACGCTCGACGCGCTGCCCGGGCCGCTGCGCCCGGCGGTTGCCGCGCTCATCAACGAAGGTCCGCTGCCGGCCGCGTTCTCGCTCGAAGCGCACCTCTCGGGCATCGAGCAGCAGCTCATCGACCGGGCGCTCTCGCAGGCGGGCGGCGTGAAGAAGAACGCGGCCGCGCTCTTGGGGCTGACCTTCCGCCAGTTCCGCCACCGCCTCAAGAAGCTCTCGGGCGAGGGCGACGACGAGCTCGAGCCTACTTGAGATCGCGCTTGCTGAAGATGAGGCCGCTCAAGAGCAGGAGCACCGCGGCGTAGCAGAGGCCGTAGGCGGCGGAGGTGGCGACGTAGCTGCCGGGGACCACCAGCCGGTTGGCCGCGCTCGACTTGAGGTTGAGCAATTCCAGATCCGGCAGCAGCCGGTAGAAGAGGCTGGCGAAGCTCCGCGCCGAGGTGCTGTGCGACCGCTCGCCGAACGCGCGCAGATCGCTCACCAGGTGGCCGATGAGGAAGATGGCCAGCGAGAAGCCGGCGGCGAGCATCGGCGTGGAGAAGCTGCCGAAGAGCATGGCCACGGCCGCCAGCAGGGTGAGCTCGATGAAGATGAGGAACATCGCCTGCACCACGGTCGCGTCCAGCCGCTCGCTGGCGAGGCGCATCAGGATGCCCAGCAAGAGCAGCATGAGCAGCGCGTTGGCGGCCAGCACGGCGACGAGGCCCAGGTAGCGTCCAACGACGAAGGTGCCGCGGGTCACCGGCTTGGCCAGCGTGGGAAAGATGGTGCGCCGCTCGATCTCGCCGGCCACCAGGTTGACGCCCACCACCACCGCGATGAGCGCGCCGCCCAGCTCCGCCGCCGAGAGGCCCTGGTCGAGGATGATTCGCCGCCACTCGCCGAAGGTGAGCTGCGCCACGAAGAGCGAGCTGCCGAGCAGGAGCGCCGCGAAGATGACGACGTTGTAGAGCAGCTTCGAGCGGATGAGCTCGCGCACGGTGTTCCAGGCAAGAGCAGCGACCAGGGACAAGTTCATGAAGACCTCATTGCGCGAGCAGACCCGACTGCGTTCCCTGGCGTCCCCGCACGCGCAGCCGCGGGGCGGCGCTGGAGACGGCCTCGCCGTTCGGCAGCAGCTTGTAGCTTCCGCCGTGCGGCTCTTGCGGCGCCTCGGGCAAATCGCCTGTGGAGACCAGCGCAGCGATCGACTGCGCCGCGGCGCCGGTGCGCTGCTTGTACTTGTCCGACGCCGCTTCGATCTCGCGCAGGTGCCGCTCCATGCGCAGGTCGAGCAGGCGCTCGTGCCAGGCAGCGCGGGTGGCGTCCTCGGTGGCCTCGGACTCCATCACGGTGGCGAGCTTCTCGCCCAGGTCGACCGCGCCGGCGTCGGCGGCGAGCCGGGTGGCGAGAAAGCCGATGTACTTCGGCGCGTCCGGGAGCTTGGCGGCGGCGGTCATGGCTTCCGCGGCGTCGCCCATCTTGCCCAGGTAGAACGAATCGATGAAGCCGAGCAGGAAGGGCACGCGCCAGTCGCCGGGACAGGCGGCGACACCGCGGCGCAGGAGCTGCTCGGTGGCCATCACATCGGTGGCCTTGCCGTCGATGGTGTGGCGGGGCATGGCGCTGCCCGCGTAGCGGTAGGCGCCGCAGAACTGCGGGTCGAGCTCGGTGGTGTAGTCGAGCAGGCGGGCGAGCTGCAGATCTTCGAGCCGGGCTCCGGCGGCGGTCATGGCCGCTTTGCGGCCGCCGTGGATCTGCACCGCCGCGAGGAAGCTCAGGTCGGCGACGAACGAGCGCATGCCGAACGAGAAGGGCCGGGCGACTTCCGGCGGAAAGAGCGGGGCCTCGAACGCCGCGGAGGTCACCTCGGGCCGGCTGCCGTCCGCGAGCTCACGCAGCCCGTAGGCAGAGAGTCCGAAGACGGCGATGGCGGCGATTCGAAGGAGAGGTCCCCGCACGGCATTCACTTTATCAGGCTCGCGAAAGAAGAGGGCGGCGACCTCGCGTGAAGGTCGCCGCCCGAAAATTCAGATTCGCTGAGAGACTAGCGGTTGACGTCGTTCTGGTCGTTGGACGGCTCGCCCGAGGCGATGTTCTGGCCGAGGTGCGAGTCGCAGGTGGCGTCGCTGGTGCGGCCGTCGCTCGAGATGCTCCAGATGTCGGTGGTGGTGTCGGTGTCGATGTTGCCGACGGCCTCGCCGACGAAGCCGGTCGAGGTGACGGTCGGGTTGGCAACGCCGCAGGTCAGGCCGGCGACGGTCAGCGGGCTGTAGCCCTTGAAGACGTCGACTTCGATGGCCATCGCGTTGGTCGCGGTGCTGGAGCCGGTGCCCGTGCGGGTGTCGAACGCGGTGCCCTGGGTGGTGAAGTAAGCGTAGCGGTTGTTGCGCTCAGGAGCGAAACCGATTTCGCCGACGTAGGAGGAGTAGCGATCCTTCTCCTGCGAGAACGCCTTCTCGGCGGTGAACATCGCCTTCAAGTTGGCCTTCGCCTCCGACTGCTTGGAGCGGGCCTGGAACTTGATGAAGTTCGGGATGGCGATGGCGGCGAGGATGCCGATGATGGCGACGACGATCATCAGCTCGATAAGGGTAAAGCCCTTCATCAGCTTCTTCATGGTTTCGTTACTCCTACGGGTGCTGGCGGGGTTGCCAGGAGACGGGAATCACTTAAGCAAGCGCCTTGCCAGCCGTAAAGAAAACCTCCAGGCCGTTTAAAGCCGGACCTACACGCGATTGGTGACAGAAAGTGTCAGTCGGCCGACACGGTTTGTCACTATCAGGATCATAAGCGCCAAAATAGCGACGCCAATGCCGGCGGCGAGGCCTGTAGGGCGGAAACGCAGCTCGACCTCGTGATGCCCAGCCGGCACCACAACGCCCGCAATCGCGCCGTCCACCGCCAGTGTCGCGGCAGGTTTCCCGTCCACCTGCGTGCTCCAACCCGCGTCGTAGTGCTCGCCCACTTCCAGGATCGCGGCGGAGCGCGCGTTCACCTCCGCGTGCATGTGCTCGGGCGAGATGCGCGTCAGCGCGACGGTGCCCGGCGAGCCCCGGGCCGGAGCGACCAACGTCGCGGCCTGCGCGTCGCGGGGGAGCAGGATCGCGGTGCGCGTCGCATCGACGGCCCGCAGGCGCGCGGCGAGCGCGGGCATGTCGGGCGCGGTCTCGGCGTGGTCGAGCAGCCGCGCGCGCGGACCGGCGGGTAAGGTGAGCAGCCACATCCCGTAGTGGATGCGTTGGAAGCCCAGCTCCGCCGCGTGCGCATCGGTGAGCCCGCGCGGCATCGTCAAGAAGAAGCGGACGGTGAGCAGCGAGAACGACTCTCGCGGCGCGCCCTCGAGGAGCGGCGCGAAGTCGGGATCGGGGACGCTGAAGTAGTCCGAGACGCCCTCTATATGGAAGAGCGCATCGAACTGCGGCCGCAGCGGCTCGCGCACGTTCAGGTTGCTGCTGGTCTTGGGGTCCAGGTCCTGCGCGACGATGCCGAGCTCCGGCCGCACGTAGAGCCGCCAGCGGCCGGCGCTCGGGCCGGCGATCCGTTCGAGCTCGGGAGCCAGCGGCGGCGGATCGCGGAAGTTTTCAATGGGAATGGTGATGAGCTGAGTCCCGGCGGAGGCGAGCGACGCCGCGGCGCAGGTGGCGGTGGCCAGGGCCGCGCCCGGGAGCCGCGGCCGCAGCACGAAGGCCAGCGCCGCCAGGGCGAAGAGGCCGATCAGCTCACCTTCTTGAAGGAGGCCGCCCTGCAGCGAAGAGACGAAGCTGGCCGCGGCTTCGGGTGAGTGGATCTGCCCCCGGGTAGCGAACCAGTCGCGCAGAGCGCCGGCGCGCTCCGTGGCCAGGAACGAGCCGGTGGCGAAGACGGCGGAAGAGAGCCCGGCCAGCGCCGCCAAGGCGACCGCGCGGCGGCGCGAGCGGAAGGCCGCGTCCGCGCCCAGCGCGGCCGCCACCGCCAGCATCAAGGAAGCGAAGGCGATCAGCTTCTCGGCATAGCGAAAGAGCCCGAAGCCCGGCACCACGCGGTGGAGGATGGGCTGCAGCCCCAGCTTCTCGCCGGTGGCCGCCAGCGCGAACAGGAGCCCTCCATAGAGGAAGAAGCGGCCGCGCCTTCCGCCCAGGAGCGCGAAGAGCGCGAAGAGGAGCGCGCCCGTGCCCAGGTAGATGCTGGGCGCGAAGGAGACGCCGTCGAAGTACTCCTCGAACGGAGAGAGGCCGCGGCTCTCGCGCAGCGAGGCGGCGAGCTCGGGCGCGTCGTCGAAGGCGCGCGGAACGAAGAGGCCCGGAAGCCGCTCCGGCGAGACGGCGAAGTGCTCCAGCTCGTAGCGCGACAAACCCTTGGCCCGGCGCGAGACCTGGCTCGCGGCGGGCAGCGCGACGGGCGCGCTCAGCGCCAGCGCCAGGCCTCCCCAGGCGGCGGTCAGCAGCAGCGCCCGCGGCAGCTCCTTGCGCCGTGAGAGCGCGCGCGCCACCGCGAAGGCCGCTCCGATGAGTCCGCCCACCAGCATGGACTGCGGCTCGCCGCCGTAGGTGCAGAGCGCCAGCAGCGCGGACGCCGAAAGGAGCCTGCCGCGCGACGGCTTGTCGAGCAGGGCGATGAAGCGCTCCAGCGCCAGCGGCACACCCGCCGGACCCACCACGTAGATGATGTTCGACGCCGCTTGTGAGACGAGATAACCGCAGGCGCCGAAGACGACGCCGCCGGCGGTGGCTCCCGTGCGGGAAGCGCCCAGCCTGCGCGCCAGCAGGTAGAGCCCCGCGCCGGCCAGCAGCAGCGGCAGCAGGTGATTGAGCTTGAAGGCCAGGTCGAAGGGGAAGATCAGATAGAGGAGCGACCAGGGGTGCAGCATCCCGGGCGACACCTGCCCCAAGACCGAGACGCCCGACTCGGTCCAAGGGTCCCAGAACGGAAGCTGCCCTTGCCGCAGCCGTTCGGCCATATACTTCTTGACCGGGTAATAAAGGCGGCCGGTGTCCCGATAGAAGAGCTGCACGTCGGGGTCGAGCACCGGCCAGGCGAGCAGGAGAAACGCGCCCAGGGCGATGAGCGCCGGCAGGAAACGTCGCGAAGTTGCCCACTTGCCTTGGCGCACGCTAGACGTTATCCGCGCCGCGGGACCACGAGGCAACTTTGGAAGCGCAGGTTCGAGCAGAGAGGCTGAGCAAGACGTTCCGGGTCGGGTTCCTCGCGCGGCGGGTACGCGCCGTGGAGGACCTGTCGTTCGAAGTGCGCCGGGGCGAGATCTTCGGTCTGCTCGGCCCGAACGGCGCCGGCAAGACCACCACCTTGAAGATGCTGCTCGGCTTCGTGAAGCCCAGCTCGGGCAGCGCCTATATCGGAGACGCCCGCGCCGGCACGCTCGAGGCGCGGCGCAACCTGGGCTACCTGCCGGAGAACCCGGCGCTCTACGAGTTTTTGCGCGGCGACGAGTACCTGGTCTTCGCCGGCCGCCTCGCCGGGCTCTCGCGCGCGGACGCGCGGGCGCAGGCGAAGGACCTGCTCGAGAAGGTGGGCCTGGCCGGCCGCGCCGACCGGCCGGTGCGCCGCTTCTCCAAAGGAATGGTGCAGCGGCTCGGCCTCGCGCAGTGCTTGCTGGGCGATCCGCGGACGGTGGTGCTGGACGAGCCGATGAGCGGCCTCGACCCCATCGGCCGCAAGGACGTGCGCGATCTGATCCTCAAGCTGCGCGAAGAGGGCCGCACGGTGCTCTTCTCCACCCACATCCTGAGCGACGTGGAGGCCATCTGCGACCGCGTCGGCATCATCGTCGACGGACGGCTCACCGACTGCGGCGCCCTGGCAGACCTGGTCGAGCCCGGAGCGCGCGCGGTGGAGCTGATCGTCGAGAAGCTGCCCGCCGAGCTGGAGGAAAAGTTCCGCAGCGGCGGCGTGCAGATGCTGCAGCGCGACCGCGCCATGGTGCTGACCTTCGCCCAGGAGGAGCAGGCCCAGGAAGCGCTGCGGGCGTCCCTGGGCGCGGGCGCGACGGTAGTCTCGCTGACCCCGCACAGGCGTTCGCTCGAGGAGCTGTTCGTGGCCCGCGCGCGCGGCACGGCCACGACCTCCTGATGGAACTGCTCGCGCAGGGCATGCCGCTCGCGTTCGCGGCGTGGGTCTTCACGCTGGGCGCGGTGATCGGCAGCTTCCTCAACGTCGTCATCGCGCGGGTGCCGAAGGGCGAGAGCGTGGTCAGGCCGGCCAGCCGCTGTCCGCGCTGCAAGTCGGCGATTCGCTGGTACGACAACATCCCCATCGTCTCGTGGCTCGTGCTGCGCGGAAAGTGCCGCGACTGCGCGCTGCCCATCAGCCCGCGCTATCCGCTGGTCGAGCTCCTGGTGGCGCTCTTGGCGGTGGCGGCGGCGCGGCAGCTCGGGCCCACCTGGACGGCGCTGGCGTACTTCGTCTTCGCGGCGGCGCTGGTGGCGCTGGCGTATATCGACCTGGACACCTGGCTGCTGCCGGCGGAGATCACCTATCCGCTGATCGCGCTGGGCCTCGTCTCGCCGCTCTGGAACCACGCGCTCTCCTTCCGGGACGCGCTCATCGGCGGGGCTGCAGGCTTCGGGCTCTTCGCCGCCATCGCGCTCTTTGGAGAGAAGGTCCTCAAGAAAGAAGTGATGGGCTGGGGCGACGTCTACCTGCTCGCGGGCATCGGCGCCTGGCTGGGATGGCAAGCGCTCCTGCCCGTCGTCCTGCTCTCGGCCCTCCAGGGCGCGGCGGTGGGCATCGTGCTGCTGCTGCTCGGCAAGACGCCGGACGGCCAGACTCCGGCGACGGTGGTGCAGCCAGAGCCCGACGCGGTCGAAGACGACTGGGTGCCGCCCAAGAACGCGGTGCCGTATGGGCCGTTCCTGGCGTTGGCCGCGCTCGAGTACCTGCTGGCCGGCGCGCGCATCGTCTCCACCTGGGACAGCGTGCTGCAGCGGATCTTCGGATGAGGGTCGAGCGCGGCTCGCTCCGGCTGCGGCTCTTCGCCATCGTGCTGGCCGCCGCGCTGGTGCCCATGGCGCCGCTCGCCATCGCGCTGCTCTTGCAAGTCCGCGACGCGCTCTACTCGCGCCGCCTCGCCGACGCGCGCGACCGCCTGCGCGCCGCCGCCGAGACGGTGCGCGCGAGCTGTCCAGACGGCTTCGAGGGATGCGCGGTGAAGGCCGCCGCTGGTAGCGGGGCCCGCTTTCTCACCCGCAAGTGCCCGCAGCCCGTCGTCCGCACGGGCGAGTCGATCTTCTTCTGCGCCGACCTGCCGAGCGGCTCCCTCGAGCTGCGCGAAGAGCTGGCGCCGGTCCGCCGCCAGCTGGAAGCGCTCGACGTGCGGCTCCTGGCGACGCTCCTCGGCTTCGTGGCGCTCTTGGTCGGCATCGCGGTGTGGCTGCTCGAGCGCGGCTTCGTCCGCCGGCTCGAGCAGGTGGATCTCGCGCTCGAGGTGGTGGGCGCCGAGCAGGAGGGGCCGGCGCTCTTGCCCGAAGGAGGCGACGCGGTGGGGCGGGTCTCGGCGGCCGTCAACCGGCTGGCGCAGCGCCTGCGCGATGAGCGCGGCCGGACGCGCGCGCAGATCGTGGCGCTGGAGACCGCCAATGAACAGCTCGGCTCCGCCCGCGAGGATCTGCAGCGCAGCGAGCGGCTCGCGAGCGTGGGGCGGCTGGCGGCGGGCGTCGCTCACGAGGTGGGCAACCCCGTCTCGGCGCTCATCGGCTACGCGGCGCTGATGCGCGAGCGGCTGCAGCAGGGCAACGACGTGGCCGAGTATGCCGAGCGGGTAGAGCGCGAGGCCAACCGCATCGATCGCATCTTGCGCGACCTGCTCGATCTCGCCCGGCCCCGCGAGGTGAGGCCGGTCCCCGTGGATCTGCGGCGCGCGGTCTCGCTGGCCCAGGCGCTCATCGAGCCGCAGCCGGTGTGGCAGGGCGTCTCGCTGCGGGTCGAGCTGCCCGAAGAGCTTCCCCCGGCGCTGGGCGAGGAGCATTACGTCGTGCAGGTGCTGGTGAACCTGCTCGCCAACGCCGCGCGGGCCGGCGGCAAGAACGTGAGCGTCACCGGCGGCGCCGCCCGGGACCAGCTCCTGCTCGAGCTGGCAGACGACGGCCCAGGCCTCACCGCCGACGCGCTCGAGCACTTGTTCGAGCCGTTCTTCACCACCGCGGCGCCCGGCCAGGGCACGGGCCTCGGGCTCGCGCTCTGCCACGCGACCATGGAGCGCATCGGCGGCGGCATCTCCGCCCGCAACGGCGGCCGCGGCGCCATCTTCACGCTGCGCTTCAAGACGGCCTAGCGAATCAGTTTGACGATCCGCACCCGCCACCACGGCTGGATCGGGTCGGTGGAGAAGACCCAGGGCAGAAGGCCGGCGTGGCTGGACCAGAGGCCGGCGCCGCTCGACATGGTGCGGATGGGAAACGGATCGCCGATGGCTCCCTCCGCGACCGCCACCGCATCGCCGAGCGGAATGCCCAGCGAGCCCGGGTAGCTCAGATCGAGCACCTCGTCGCCCGCTTCGAGCCCCGCGCCGGCAGGCGAGCCGGGCTTGAGCTCGCCCCAGAGGAAGACAGCGCCCGCCCGCGGCGCGTACTCCTGCGCGCCCCAGGGCGTGCCGGCGACGTAGACCCGCGGCGTCTGTGCCTTGGCGGCGGCGACCTGCGACAAGGTCAGGTCGCGCAGGGCGTTGGCGTAGCGCTCGTCGTCGATGCTGGCGGCGACGCTGATGGCCAGGGTCACCGCGGCGCACGCCCAGACCCGCGCGGGCTTCGCGTCGACGCCGCGGAGGATGAGCAGGAAGATGGGCGGCAGCGCCAGCGCGACGTACTTGGCGGCGGCCTGGTTGTAGACGAGCGGCACCGCCAGCGCCCCGAAGAACCAGAGCCAGAGGAAGATCGAGTCCAGATCGAAGGCCGGCAGCCGCAGCCGCGCCAGCGCGAAGAGCACCGTGCCGAAACCCACCAGCAAGGTTGGGAAGACGCCCAGCGGCGCCAGCGCGAAGAGCACGAGCGCCACCACCTCCAAGAGCGGCCGCGAGGGCTTGAAGATCGCCGCTGCCAGCGCCGCCGCGCTGAAGAGCGCCAGCGCCGCCGAGGTGGAGAGCAGGCGCCAGACGAAGAGCACTCCGCCGGAGCCGTGCAGCTGCGCGGTGGTCACGGTCTGCGCGCTGCCGAGGGTCTGGACGCCGCCGGCTTGCGGCACGCGGCTGGCCAGCGTCCAGAGCACGAACGCGGCGGCGAGCGCCGCCAGGGGGAGCAGCGCCCGCCACTTGCGCCGCGAGAGCTGCACGCAGCCCGCGAGCAGCAGGACGGGGAGGGCGCTGATGCGCAAAGTCCAGCCAAACGCGAAGAGCGCGCTGGCCGCGGCGATCTTCCACCAGCGCGGCTCCTCGGCGTCGCTCCAGAGCAGCGCCACGGCGCCCGCGACCGCCGCCACCATCGGCACGTCGGGCATCAAGGTGGTCGCGGGCAGGAGCACGCAGCCGCTGCAGACGAACAAGAGCGCGGCGGCCCACGGATCGCGCACGCCGAACTGCCGCGCGACCGCACGCATCGCGAAGACAGCCAGGAGCGCGAAGGGCAGCAGCAAGAGGTGCAGCGCCAGCTCCGATTCGCCGAACACCGACATCATGCCGCCCAGCAGCCAGGCCGCGCCGGGCGGATTGGACGCGCTGCCCCCTCCATAAGGATGCAGCGGGTTCTGCTGCGCGGCGCGCGCCAGCCCCAGGAAGGTAGCGTCGTCGATGTGGAAGGCCTTCCCCGCCTGCGGCAGGAGAACGGCCGCGGCGGCGAGGTAGGCCGCCCAGTCGCGAAGCTTGCGCATCCGCGGCGGATAGCACGGTGTAGAGTGAGCCGCCATGTTGCGCGCCATCCTCATCGCGGATGATGAAGAGTCCATCCGCCACGTCCTCACCACCTTGTTGACCGGCCGGGGCTACGAGGTGCGCGCGGTCTCCGACGGGGAAGAGGCGCTGCGCGAGCTGCAGGCCCGCGACTACGACGCGCTCCTGACCGACGTGCGCATGCCCCGCCTCGACGGGCTCGGGCTCATCCGCGAGGCGCAGAAGCTCAAGCCGGACCTGACCATCCTCGTCATGAGCGCGTACGGCTCGCACGAGCTGGCCATCGAGGCGATGAAGGCCGGCGCCTACGACTATCTGCCCAAGCCCTTCCGGCCCGACGAAGTGCTGCTGGTGCTGCGCAAGGCCGAGGAGCGCGAGCGGCTGCGAGAGGACGTGTCGCGCCTCCGCCGCGAGATCGAGCAGGCCCGCGGCGCCGACGGCCTCGTGGCCGAAGGTCCCTTGATGAAGGAGGTCCTGCGCATCGTCCAGAAGGTCGCGGGCGCGCAGGCGACGGTGCTCATCGAAGGGGAGAGCGGCACCGGCAAGGAGGTGGTGGCCCGCGCCATCCACGAGCTGTCGCCGCGCAAGGGCCGGCCCTTCGTGGCGGTGAACTGCGGCGCCATTCCCGGGCAGCTGATCGAGAGCGAGCTCTTCGGCCACGCCAAGGGCGCGTTCACCGACGCGCGGCAGGCCAAGCGCGGGCTCTTCGAGGAGGCGGACACCGGCACCATCTTGCTCGACGAGATCGGCGAGCTGCCGCTGGCGGTGCAGCCCACGCTGCTGCGCGTTCTCCAGCAGGGCGAGGTCCGCCGCGTCGGCGACGCGCGCACGACCAAGGTGGACGTCCGCGTGCTGGCGGCCACCAACCGCGACTTGTCGGAGATGGTGTCGAACAACCTCTTCCGCGACGATCTCTTCTACCGGCTCAACGTCGTCGGCCTGAAGCTGCCGCCGCTGCGCGACCGGCCCGAGGAGCTGCCGGCGCTGGTCGATCGCTTCCTGACGCGGCACGCGGCGCGGCTGGGAGAGCCCAAGCGCAAGCTCGCGCCCGCGGCCATGGAGCTGCTCTCGCGCTACCGCTTTCCCGGCAACGTGCGCGAGCTGGAGAACGCGCTCGAGCGCGCGCTGGTCCTGAGCGACGACATGGAGATCTCCGCGAGCGCGCTGCCGGAGTCGATCTTGAGCGCCGTGCCCTGGCCGGCAAAAAACCCCGGCTCCGCGGAGGACGCGGCGGCCGGCGGCGCGCGAACGGGCGGCGCATTGGAGGATCTCTCGATCAAGCGCGCGCAGCGGGTGCTGGAGGCCGGCTTGATCCGCCGCGCGTTGGAGCGGACCGCGGGCAACCGCAGCAAGGCGGCGGAGCTGCTGGAGCTCTCGCCGCGGGCGTTGCTCTACAAGATTCGCGAATATGGTCTGGAATGAAGCGCCTATATCCTGATTGAACCTACCTTTGCCCCCACAAGTGCTGGTGGAATGCAAAAGTGTGCACCTCTAATGCGGGTGAAGTGACGGGTCAATGCACCGTCAATGATGAGAAAGTGACGCCAGGTTCCTTGACCGCCTACACGATTCCGATCCAACGATGCTCGCGCAATTTGCAGCAGCGGCGGAGGGGCCGTGAACCGAGTGCAGAAGTTTCGTGAAGCCGCGCTGATGGCCAAGGCAGAGCTGGCCCGCAAGGCCGGCGTCTCTGAATCCACCATCGATCGGGTGGAGTCGGGTCACGACTGCCGGATGGAGACCAAGCGCAAGATCCTCTTCGCGCTCGGCCTCACCTTGCAGGAGAGTCAGAAGCTGTTTCCGCGCAACGCAAGCCGTGCGCGGGTGGGATGAACGGGATTGGACGTTTTCTTGGGTGGCTCGGTTTCCGGTGGTAGCGTCCGCAAGTCTTAAGGCTGCAGGAGAGGCGATTTCACAATGGCAAAGAGCAGGCTTACGCTCGGTCTCGACATCGGCTCCTCCTCCGTCAAGCTCGTCCAGTTGAAGGAGGCGAAGCGCGGTTACATCCTCGAGGCCTTCGGCGTGGCGCCGCTGCCGCCCGAAGCCATCGTCGACGGCGCGCTGATGAACTCCACCGCCATCGTCGAAGCCATCCGCGGCCTCGTCAGCCAATACAAGTTGAAGAACCGCGAGTGCGCCATCGGCGTCTCCGGACACTCGGTCATCATCAAGAAGATCAGCATGCCGAAGATGACCCGCGAGGAGCTCGAGGAGAGCATCCAGTGGGAGGCCGAGCAGTACATTCCCTTCGACGTGAAGGACGTGAACATCGACGTCCAGATCCTCACGCCGCCCGACGTCGACACCGGCACCGGCCAGATGGACGTGCTCCTGGTCGCCGCCAAGAAGGACATGATCAACGACTACACCTCGGTGGTCAGCGAGGCCGGGCTCTTGCCGGTAGTGGTCGACGTCGACGCCTTCGCGGTGCAGAACTCTTTCGAAGTGAACTACGAAGTGCCCAAGAGCGAGACCATCGTGCTGGTCAACGCCGGCGCCTCGGTGGTGAACATCAACGTCCTCGCCAACGGCTTCACCACCTTCACGCGCGACGTGACGATGGGCGGCAACCAGTTCACCGAAGAGATCCAGAAGCAGCTGAACGTCTCCTACGACGAAGCCGAGAAGCTGAAGGTCGGCGGCGACGCGGCGCAGGATTCCGACAGCGTGGTGCCGCAGGAAGTGGAGCGCGTCATCCAAGGAGTCGCGGACCAGATGGCCGGCGAAATCCAGCGCTCGCTCGACTTCTACACCGCCACCGCGGCCGACTCGCACATCGCCCGCCTCTATCTGTCGGGCGGCACCGCCAAGATTCCCGCGCTCTTCAAGGTCATCGAGCAGCGCGTCGGTGTTCCGGTCGAGATCTTGAACCCCTTCAAGGGCGTCGAGATCGACAACCGCAGGTTCGATCCCAACTACGTGATGGACGTCGCCCCGTCGGCGGCCGTCGCCATCGGGCTTGCGTTGCGCAAGTCGAACGAGCGCTAGGGGCGATGCCATGATCCGCATAAACCTTCTTCCAGTCCGCGCCTCCAAGAAGCGCGAGTTCGGCCGCCAGCAGCTCGTCTTCCTGGCGCTGATCCTCGTCCTGGTCGGAATTGGAAACTACTTCTGGTACGGCAAGGTCCACGGCGAGCTGGAGGCGATGGATCAGCAGATCACGCGCACCCGCAGCGAGATCGCCCAGCTGGAAAAGACCATCGGCGAGGTGAAGTCCATCAAGGAGGACAAGAAGGCGCTCGAGGACAAGCTCAAGATCCTCGACACCCTCAAGAAGGGCCGCTCCGGCCCGGTCCGCGTGATGGACGATCTGGCCACCATCATTCCGCCCAAGGTCTGGATCGTCGACTACTCGGAGACCGCGGGCGCCGTGTCCATCGCGGGGCGCGCGGCGGCGTACGAGGATCTCTCCTCCTTCTCCAAGAAATTGAAAGAGTCGAAGCACTTCAGCAACGTCAACATCAAGAACGCGCGGCAGGCGGCCGACGGCACCGTCGACTTCAACATCACCTGCAACGCCGACTATTCGGCCTGAGGGGGGACCATGGCACTCACCGGACAAGACCTCCTCAACGGCATCAACAAAGCTCCGCTCGGCACCAAGCTGGGCGTGGTCGCGGGCCTCGTGGCCGCGCTGACCTTCGCCAACTGGTACTTCTTCATCGACCCGGACCAGACCGCCATCACCCAGCGGCAGGCGACGTTGCGCGGGCTCGAGGATGAGCTCATCCAGAAGCAGTCCATCGCCAACAACCTGGCCCAGTTCAAGCACGAGAAGGAGATCCTCGAGCGTCGGCTGGCGCAGGCGCTGACCGAGCTGCCCAACGAAGCCAACATCGACGATCTCATCCGTTCGCTCTCGGAGATCGGCACCAAGAGCGGCCTCGTCATCAACAGCATCGATCCGGCGCCCGAGGTGAAGCAGTCGTTCTACGCCTCCATCCCGGTGGTGATGTCGGTGACCGGCAACTACCACGAGATCGGCGTCTTCCTCGACGCCATCTCCAAGCTCGCGCGCATCGTCAACGTCACCAACATCAAGATGAACGGCGCCAAGACCGTCAACGAGAAGCTGGTCGTCCAGGCGACCTACATCGCAACCACCTTCCGCTTCCTGCCGGAGGCCAAATGATCCGCCGGAGCCTCCACTCTTCCGCGCTGGTGTTGCTGCTCGCAACGGCCTGCGGAAGTCCGCCGCCGCCGCCGCGCAAGGCAGCCGCGCCGGCCGCCGCGTCGCCCGTCGTCGAAGAGACCAAGACGGACGTGCCGGTCAACATCTACGTCTACTCGCCCATCGGCAAGCGCGACCCGTTCCAGAACACCGCGGCGGCGCAGCGCGCCGGCGGCATCGCCCACGTCGACACCCGCGGCCGCAACAAGACCCCGCTGGAGAAATGGCCGCTGGACATGCTCAAGCTCTCGCTCACCATGACGGGAACGGCGAGCCCGCTCGCCATGGTGGAAGACCCGGAGAAGCGCGGCTGGCCCGTGCACCTGGGCGACTTCGTCGGCCAGAACGGCGGCAAGGTCACCGGCATCCACCGCGACGAGGTGGTGGTGACCGAGACGATCACCGATCACTCCACCGGCCGGGTCTACCCGGTCAACGTCAAGCTGACGGTCCCGGTGGACAAGACTGAAGAATCAGATCTCAAGGCCCTGCAGGAAGGCGAGTCTCTCGGCGTCTCCAAGGGTTCGCAGTAATGCGCGTCGACACTTCGAAGGAGAAGCGGATGCCCGGAAAGCGCCTGCAGTCCCACCTCGCCATGCTGGCCGCGGCTGCTCTTGCCGCAGCACCGGCGGCGCGCGCTGCAACGCCCGTGAAAGTGACCTCGCTGGAAACGGCGGCAGGGCGGCTGGTCATTCACGCCAGCGCGAAACCCGAGTTCACCGTGTTCAAGCTGTCGGGACCGCCTCGCGTGGTCATCGACCTGAACGGCGGCGACGTCAGCGCGGCGGCGCGTCCCCTGGAAGTCCACCAGGGCGGCATCGCCGCGGTCAGCGCGGCGCAGTTCGACGAGGGCTCGGCCCGCGTCGGCCGCATCGTCGTACAGCTCGACGGCGACCAGAAGTACGAGGTCACGCCCTCTGGCAACGACTTGATCCTCACCGTCGGCGAGCCTTCCGCGGCAGCTCCCGCGGCGGCGCCGGCGGACCCCAACCTGGTCCTCTCCCGCGAAGACGCCGAGGAGGTGGCGAGCCCCGCGCACAAGCTGAGCGCGGTCAGCGTCCGCGCCGCCGGCGACACCGCGGTGGTGCGCATCGCCACCGACGGGCAGGTCGCGAAGTTCGGCCTGGTCGAGCTGAAGAACCCCGGCCGCCTGGCGCTCGATCTGCGCGGCGTCACCGGCCGCTCGGCGAATTCGGCCGGCGCGGGCCTGATCAAGGGCGTGCGGGTCGCGAGGCACGAAGGCGGCGTCCGGGTGGTGGTGGATGCCGCGGGCGACACGATGCCCAGGTATGAGGTTCGCCGCACCGGCAACGGACTCGAGGTCCAGGTCGGCGAGAAGGCCGTCGCCGAGGCGAAGCCCGCTCCCAAGGCGATGCCGGTCATCCTGGCCGCCGCGCCCATCGACACCAAGGCCGAAGCGCCGAAGGCCCAGCCGGCCGCGGCTGCCGAGGTCAAAGGCATTCCCAAGCTGGTGGCCGTGCGCGCCGTCGATCTGCGCACCGTCAACGGCCGCACCGAGGTGCTGGTGGCCCTCGACGGCTCCGCGCGGTTCGAGATCACCCGCCCCGACGCTGCCTCGTCCGTCCTGACCCTGCACGGCGCCGACCTGCCCGACCGCCTCGAGCGCAACCTCGACGCCACCTCGCTGGGCGGCCCGGTCGCGACGCTGGCCAGCTACCGAGTCCCCGGACAGCTGGGTGAAGTGAAGATCGTCGCCACGGTGGAGAAGGGCACGATCGACGAGATGTCGGCGCAGAAGGGCGCGCTGCTCTGGAAGTTCAACGGCAAGGCTCCGGTGGCGCAGGCGACCACGCCCGCGCCCAAGGCTGGAGCCGCCGCCTCGGAAGCGCGCGCCGCCTCGGCCGAAGGCAACGTCTACGACGCGAGCCAGTACACGGGCCGCAAGGTGGACTTCAACGTCAAGGACATCGACATCAAGAACCTGCTCGGCGCCATCGCCGAGATCAGCAAGCGCAACATCATCGTCGCCGACGACGTCAAGGGCACGGTGACCATCAAGCTGCGCAACGTCCCGTGGGACCAGGCGCTCGACATCATCCTCAAGTCGAAAGGGCTCGGACGCGAGGACATCGGCAACATCATCCGCGTCGCTCCCATCGACACCTTGCGCAAGGAGAAGATCGCCGAGGCCGAGGCCTACAAGAGCAAGCAGGAGACCGAGCCGCTCAAGGTGCGCCTCATCCCGGTCAACTACGCCAACGCCAACTCGCTCACTCCGCAGATCAAGGACGCGCTCTCCGCCCGCGGCTCGGTGACCACCGATACCCGCACCAACACCATCATCGTCAAGGACGTGCAGGACGCGCTGCTGCGCGCCGAAGGCATCGTCCGCAACCTCGACACGCAGACCCCGGAAGTGCTCATCGAGGCGCGCATCGTCGAGGCCGCGACCAGCTTCGCTCGCGAGGCCGGCATCCAGTGGGGCGGCAACGTCAGCCTGGCGCCGACCTTCGGCAACCCGACCGGACTCATCTTTCCCAACATCCTCTCGGTGGCCGGCGCGGCGGACGACTCGTCCGCTCCCATCAACGGCCTGACCGGCGTCACCACGCCGAACTTCGCCGTCAACATGCCCGCGGCCATCGGCTTGAACAGCGGCGGCGGCTTGGGCTTCGTCTTCGGCAGCGCCGGCGGCGCGGCCAACCTGAACCTGCGCCTCTCCGCGGCGGAGACGAACGGCACCATCAAGACCATCAGCTCCCCGCGCGTGGTCACGGTGGACAACATCGACGCCAGCATCAGCCAGGGCGTCAGCATCCCGTTCTCGCAGACCAGCGCGGCGGGCGTGACCACCTCCTTCATCGAAGCCCGCCTCGAGCTCCGCGTCACGCCGCACGTGACCCAGGAGGGCTCCATCCAGATGAAGATCAACGCCACCAACAACCAGCCCAACCCGCAGCTGACCGGCTCGAACGGACAGCCCTCCATCAGCCGCCGCGAAGCCAAGACCGAAGTGCTGGTGCGCGACGGCGAGACCACCGTCATCGGCGGCATCTACACCCGGCAGAACTCCGAGGCGTGGACCGAAGTGCCGGTGCTCTCGAAGATTCCAGTGCTGGGCTGGCTGTTCAAGAAGAAGACCGTCTCCGACGCGCGCACCGAGCTGCTCATCTTCGTCACCCCGCGCATCGTCAACCGTTCGCAATCCGTCGTCGCGGCCGCGCCCGCTGCGGCCGAAGAGGGAAAGTAGGAGATGCATATGACCAAGCGCATCCTCAGCGGCACGCTCGTCGCGCTCGCCATGTCCAGCTGCTCCACCGACAACAAGAGCGGAGCACTGCCGGTGACCAGCGTCATCCTCGGCACCGCGACCGTCACGATCAACCCCGACGGTTCGAGCACGACCGCGTGTGCCTTCGTCGCCACGGCCGTCGAGACCGAGTTTCCCGTCTTCGCCGCCAACGCCGCCAACAGGCTCGGCGCGGCTGGCTTCGTGGTGAAGAACCAGCTCACCCTCCCCAGCACCGTCAACACCGTCTTCAACAGCGACACCACGACCTTCAGCCCGCATCAGGCCGTGGTCGACTACGAGATCGTCGGCGGAGGGACGAGCATCGCCGAGCAGATCATCCCTGTCTCGGGCACCTCGGTGCCGAGTGGAACGTCAGGAGCCGTGATCGTTCCGCTCTTCCTGCCGGCCGCGGCGCTCGCGGCCGCCAAGACAATGCCGGGCGGCGGAGGCGTCTTTCGCACCACCGTTCGCATCGAGGGCGAGCTCGACGACGGCAGCAAGGTCACCACCTCCGAGCACGAGTTCGTGTTCACGGTGCAGACCGCGACCAACGCCGTCAGCACGCCCTGCTTCTAGGCGTCTCGAGCCCCGCTTGACCTTGACGCTGGCGGGGCTGTACGTGAAGCAAGGCCTCGTCGGCCGGGCGCGCGAGATCTACAAGCAGCTCGCGGAAGGGCCGGACGAAAGCATCGCGGCCGAGGCGCGCAAGCGGCTGGCCGAGCTGCCTTCAGCCGGTTTGCGCATAGCGATCTTGGAAGAGCTTCTCACGCGGGTACGCAGCCGGAGGTAGCGATGGGCTTTCGGGAAGACCTCGAGGCGATCTGCGGCAAGGTCGAGGGGTCGTTCGCGGCCAGCTTGATGGGCTTCGACGGCATCGCCATCGAGACGCACGAGACCAGGCAGGCGGCCGGCATCGCCATGCAGGACCTGCTCGTCGAGTACAGCGGCATCATCTCCCAGGTGCGCCAGGCGGCCGAGACGCTGCAGATGGGGCGCGCTTCAGAGGTCTCCATCCGCACGGAGAAGCTGGTGGCGGTGGCCCGGCCCATCACGCCCGACTACTTCCTGGTGCTCACGCTCTCGCCCGACGGCAACGTCGGCCGGGCGCGCTACGAGCTGCGCATCGCCAGCCCCAAGCTCGTCGCCCAGCTTTGAAGGCTTGCGCGCGAGAGCGCGGACATTGGTAACGCAGCAACCCTGGACGGTGCCTGCGGTTTGTTGTACACCGCGCGCCTTCTGGAGGACGCAATCGATGGCCGATGTGATCGACACCAGTGAGTTCCGCAACGGGCTCAAGATCCTGATGGACAACGAGCCGTACGTCATCGTCGAGTTTCAGCACGTGAAGCCCGGCAAGGGCTCGGCGTTCGTTCGCACCCGCTACAAGTCCCTCATCTCCGGCCGCGTGCTGGAGAAGAACTTCAAGTCGGGTGAGAAGGTTGGCCGCCCCGACATCGAAGAGAAGAAGATGCAGTACCTCTACAAAGAGGGAGAGCACTTCGTCTTCATGGACACGAAGAACTTCGAGCAGAGCCACGTCGACGAGGCCGGCCTGGGCGAGTCGAAGAACTTCCTCAAGGAGAACATGGAAGGCGGCGTGCTCTTCTGGAACGGCCGCGCCATCTCGGTGGATCTGCCCAACGCCGTCGAATTGAAGGTCACGAAGTGTGACCCCGGCGCGCGCGGCGACACCGTCTCCGGAGCGTTGAAGCCCGCCACCATGGAGACCGGCTACACGCTCAACGTCCCGCTCTTCATCAACGAGGGCGACGTGCTCAAGATCGACACCCGCACGGGTGAATACCTCACCCGCGTCGCCACCGGCTAAGACCTCCCATGGACGTCGAGAAACTGAAGGCCATTCTCGCGGCACTGCAGAGCACTGACGTCACCCGGCTGACCTGGACTTTGGACGGCGAGGTGCTGGATCTGCGCCTGGGACACCCGCCGGCCGCCGCGCCCGCGGTGATGCAGGCCATGCCCATGGCCCAGCCGGTGAGCGCTTCGCAGGCCGCGCCTTCGCAGACTTCAGCGGCCGCGCCCGCGCCGGCCGCCGCGAAGCCCGACAGCGGCAAGAAGACCTTCACCGTCAACTCGCCCTTCGTCGGCACCTTCTACCGGTCGGCCAGCCCCGACAGCCCCTCGTTCGTGGACCTGGGCCAGTCGGTGAAAAAAGGCCAGGTGCTCTGCATCGTCGAGGCCATGAAGCTGATGAACGAGATCGAGGCCGACCAGTCCGGCAAGCTCGTCGAGGCGCTCATCCAGAACGGCAGCCCGGTCGAATACGGCGAGGCACTCTTCCGCTTCGAGCCGGAGTAGGATCTCCCCGTGTTCAACCGGATCTTGATCGCCAACCGCGGGGAGATCGCGCTGCGCATCATCCGCGCGGCCCGCGAGTTGGGCATCGAGACGGTGGCGGTGCACTCCACCGCCGACGCCAGCTCGCTGCACGTGCGCTTCGCGGATCAGTCGCTCTGCATCGGCCCGCCGCCCTCCAAAGAGAGCTACCTCAACATCCCCGCGCTGCTCTCGGCGGCGGAGGTGAGCGGGGCCGACGCCATCCACCCTGGCTACGGCTTCCTCTCGGAGAACGCCGAGTTCGCCGAGATGGTCATCCACTCCGGCCTGGGCTGGATTGGCCCGCGCCCGGAGATGATCCGGATGATGGGCAACAAGATCCGCGCGAAGGAGGCCATGAAGGAGGCCGGGCTGCCGCAGCTTCCGGGCAGCGAGGGCGTGGTCAAGGACGAGCGCGACCTGGCGAAGCTGGCCGAGAAGGTCGGCTTCCCGGTCATCCTCAAGGCAGCGTCGGGCGGCGGCGGGCGCGGCATGAAGATCGTCCGCGACAAAGACCAGCTCATCCAAGGCTTCCGCACCGCCTCGGCAGAAGCGCTGGCCGCCTTTGGCAACGGCGACATGTACGTGGAGCGCTACGTCGAGCATCCGCGGCACATCGAGATCCAGATCGTCGCCGACGAGCACGGCAACATCATCCATCTGGGCGAGCGCGAGTGCTCGGTGCAGCGCCGCCACCAGAAGATGCTGGAAGAGAGCCCGAGCCCCGCGCTGAACGAAAAGCTGCGCGAGCGCATGGGGCGGGTCGCCGTCGAGGCGATGAAGCGGGTCAAGTACAACAACGTCGGCACCATCGAGTTTTTGCTCGACGAGCGCTCCGAGTTCTACTTCATGGAGATGAACACCCGCATCCAGGTCGAGCATCCGGTGACGGAGAGCGTGACCGGCATCGATCTGCTCAAGGAGCAGATCCGGCTGGCCGCGGGCGAGGAGCTGGGGCGCACGCAGAAGAGCATCGTCATGAAGGGGCACTCCATCGAGTGCCGCATCAACGCCGAGGATCCGGTCACCTTCGCGCCCTCGCCGGGCCTGATCACGGCCTACAACCCGCCCGGCGGCCTGGGTGTGCGCATCGATTCGGGCGCCTACGAGCAGTACAAGGTGCTGCCCTACTACGACTCGATGGTGGCCAAGCTCATCGTCATGGCCGACAGCCGGCCGGCGGCGATCATGCGGATGCGGCGTGCGCTCGAGGAGTACATCGTCGAGGGCATCAAGACGAACATTCCCTTCCACAAGCGGCTCTTACGCTACGAGCCATTCGTCCAAGGCCGGTACGATACGCGCCTGGTCGAGAAGCTGCTCGCCGAAAACCCGGGCTAGAGCGCTGTAAGGTTGGGGCTTTTATACTCCTTTGTAGGCCCCGGAAAACGCCGGTCTTTCCCTTGACCAATTGCTTGGTTGCCCGTTACGGTGGGCTGCTGGCCCGGCTGTCTTGAACCCCTCAGGTGAGCGCTCCGCAACCGATGGATAAAAACAAGGTCATCGAGTCTGCGTCGAAGCTGATCAGCAAAGGTCAGTTCGAAAAAGCCGTCAAGGAGTACCAGCGCATCCTGGAAGTGGATCCGGACGACGTCCGCGTCCTGCAAAAGCTGGCCGAGCTGTACCAGAAGATGAACCGCAAGGCCGAGGCGGCGGACTGCTTCGAGAAGGTCGCCAAGACCTACGCGGCGCAGGGCTTCTATTTGAAGGCCGTGGCGCTCTACAAGCAGGTGCTCAAGGTCATCGACCGGGTGGAGGTGAACGTCCGGCTGGCCGAGCTCTACCAGCAGCTGGGTCTCGTCGGCGACGCCACCAAAGAGTGGCAGACGGTGGCCGCCTATTACGAGAAGCTGGGCGACACCAAGGCCAGCCTCGATACGCTGAAGAAGCTGGTCGATCTGGACCCGGACAACGTCGCCGCGCGCATCCGGCTGGGCGAGCAGTACGCGCGGCAGGACGACCTGGTCGAAGCCGTCACCGAGCTTCGGCGCGCTGCCACCTATCTGCAGCGCAACGGCCGCACCGACGACTATCTGCGCGTGGCCGAGCGCATCAGCCACCTGGACCAGAGCGACGTGGGCCTCGCCCGCGAGCTGGCGGAAAGCTACCTCTCCCGCGGCGACTCCAAGCGGGCGCTCGCCAAGCTGCAGATCTGCTTCAAGGCCAATCCGCGCGACCTCACCACGCTGCAGATGCTGGCGCGGGCGTTCCAGGAGCTGGGGCAGATCTCCAAGACCGTCTCGGTGCTCAAGGAGCTGGCGCGCGTCCATCTCGACGGCGGACGGCACGACGAGGCGCGCAAGACGTATCTGCAGGCGCAGGAGCTGGCTCCGGACGATCAGGAGATCAAGACCGCTCTCAAGAACGTCGAGACCGAGGCAGGCAAAACCGCGCCGGCGCCGGTCGCGGCGGTGGCTCCGTCGAGGCCGCTCACGGGTCCGGTGAAGGTGCCGTCCAGCCCGGGCATGCGGCCGGCTTCGATGCGGCCTCCGACCGGGCCTGTCGCAAAGCCCACCGCCGGTCCGGCCAGTGTTCCCTCGCGGCCGCCGACTGCCGCGCCGCCGTCGCGCCCCGAGCCCGCGGCCAACGTGGCGCCCACGCCGGCCACCGCGGCGGCGGTTCCCAAGCTGCTCAAGGAGACCGAGGTCTACGTCAAGTACGGCCTGCACGAGAAGGCGCTCGAGCACCTGCGCAAGATCTTCGCGGCAGACCCGGACAACCTCGAGGCGCACGACAAGGCGAAGGCCGTCGCGCTGGCCATGGGCCGCACCGAAGACGCGGTCGCCTCGCTGGCCAACATCCTCCGGCTGGCGCCGCCCGGCGATCCGAAAGCCGCCGCCGCCCGCGCGGAGCTGGCTGGCCTGGACGCGGCCCACCCCGCGCTCGGTGGCGCGGCCGTATCGCCCGCGGCTGATCCGGCGAACGAAGAGCTGATCGAAGAAGAGCTGGACGACGACGGCCTGGACGGCTCGGACATCCTGGAGGAGCACGACGAGGCCGACCGGACCTCGGTCGACGAGGAGCCCATCGCTGTCGCCGCCGCGGAGGTGGAGTCTGCGGTGGCCGCGGAGAAGGCCGCGCGGCGCGCTCCGCCGGCTCCGGCACCCAGGGCGGCAAAAGCCGTTGAAGCTCCACCGTCCATCGTCATCGCCGACGATCTGCTGGTCGACGGCTACGAGGAAGAGGTCGCGCCGGCCGCCGCTGCCCGCGACGACGATACGATCGAGTCCGAGCCGGCTGCCAAGAGCGAGGGCGACGACGAGTTCGCCAGCGACATCGCCGAGGCAGACTTCTACATCCAGGCTGGCCTGGTCGAGGACGCGCGCGCCATCCTGGAGGCCATCACCATGGCCTCGCCCGACCATCCCGGCGCGGCCAGCAGGCTGCGCGAGATTGCGCCGCCGCCGCCTGCCAACGAGCACGACGACCTGGCCGCGGAGCTGGCGGCGGAGCTCGCCGCCGAAGTCGGCAGCGAGAAGGACGAGGACGACAAGCCGCTGGACGGCGACGCGCTGGACCCCTTCCAGGTGCCGGCGCACGAGGTGCTGGGCGAGTTCCGCGCCAAGCTCTCGCAGACGGTGCGGCCCGAGGACGTCCAGACGCATTACGACCTGGGCATCGCCTATAAAGAGATGGGCCTCGTCGACGAGGCGGTGGCCGAGTTCGAGCTGGCCGTGCTGCACGGCAGCGGCGGCCCGCGCGCGCCCGACTGCATGCTGATGCTGGGCATCTGCGAGGCCGAGCGCGGCAA
>DATBAA010000960.1:0-4000 GCA_036271755.1 Myxococcales bacterium
CTTGCAGCGGGGGCGAGGCAATGCGGCGGCCGTCCAAGGCCACGAACCCCGGCTTTGACGGCTGCGACACCAGCAGCAGCGACTCGTTGGGCCGCGCCATCCACGAGAGGCCGGCCAGCAGCTCCTGCTCGCTGTGCGCGACCTCGAGGCGCGTCGACAGGTTGGAGGCGATGGAGGCCGCCAGCGTGGCCTGCGCGCTGCCGAAGTCCTCCAGCGCCTCTGCCGATTCGCGCGCGCTGTCCCACCGGGCGAGCGCTCCGACGCTCGCTACCGCCAGGGCCATCGCGATGAGCAGGACCAACGGGCGGCGCAAGGGTGCCTCCAGAGGCACTTCATACCGCGATCGCACGTCGGGACTCATCTTTACGCAGAGGCGCGCTGCAAGCGGAAGGCCGGAAACCCTTCGCAGGAACCGCCTCTGCAGCCCCGGAGAACCTCCGCCTGCCGTCCGGAGACTTTCCGCCGGGGTCCAGGAAAAAGCGCATGCTCTATTGGTTCGAAAGCTGGCACGGCCAATGCTCTGTGCCCCGCAATGCTTTGCCCCCTCCTCGCGCTGGCGATGACCTTGCCGCAAGCCCTCGAGTACGCCCGCGCCCACCAGCCCGACCTCGCGGCCGCCCGCGCGCGCCTGACCGCCGCGCAGGCCGACGCGCGCATTCCCGGGTCTGCCTACCTGCCGCGCATCGCCGCCACCGTTCAGGCTCTGGAAGGCACGGCCAACAACACCACCACCTCCTACTTCGGCTCGCCCGGGGTGGACATTCCCCGCATCGGCGGCACCAAGACCGTGTCCGACGGCGTCTGGAACCCCGAGCCTTCGACGATGGCGGCGCTGGGCATTCGCCAGGAGGTGTTCGACTTCGGCCGCGTGGCCGCGCTCTCCGCCGCCGCCGACGCGCTGGTCGACGCGCAGCGCGAGGGCGAGAAGTCGGTGAAGCTCGACGTCGATACGGCGGTGGTCGAATCGTTCGTGGCGGTGAACGCCTCGCACTCCATCTTGGAGGCGGCCCAGGCATCGTTCAAGCGCGCCCAGGCCCATGCGGACCTGGCCCAGGCCGGCGTCGGCAGCGGGCTGCGGGCGCCCATCGAACGGACCCGGGCCCTGGCAGACCTGGCGCGCGCGCAGATCGGCGTGGTCCGCGCCCAGGGCGGGCTCTCCTCGGCGCAGGCCGTCTTCGCCGCCGCGGTGGGAACGCCCGAAGCGGTGCTCGACGCGGCGGGCGATCAGCCGCCGGTGCGCGCCGAGCCGACGCTGGAAGAGGCGGTGCGCACGGCCATCGATCACGACCCGCAGCTGCGCGCGTTCGACGCCCAGCTCCGCGCGGACAGGGCCCGCACCGATGCGATCGCGGGCGAGCTGCGTCCGGATCTGTCGCTCACCGCCACGCTCTCCGGCCGCGCCGGCGGCTCGGCGCCGACCGCCGGCAGCGTGCCCACCGGCGACGGCTGGCTGCCGGTCGTGCCCAATTGGGACGTCGGCCTCATCCTCAGCTGGCCTCTCTTCGACCGCACCGTGACGGCGCGCCGCGATGCCTCCACCGCGCGCACGCAGGCCGACGCCGCCGTGTTGCAGAGCGCCCGCGACCGCCTCACCGCCCAGGTCCAGCAGGCCGTCTTGGAGCTGCACGCAAGCCGCGAAGCCGTCCCCGCGCTGGAGGCGGCCGAGCGCGCCGCCCGCGACAACCAGGCGCAAGCCGACGCACGCTTTCGCGCCGGCCTCGGCACCAGCACCGAGCTGGCCGATGCCGAAGCACTCTTGACCGACGCGCAGATCCAGCTGGCCGTCGGACGTTTTTCGGTCTCGCGCGCGGGCGCCCGCCTGGGCCGCGTGCTGGCGGAGGTTCCTTGAAGCGCATTCCTCTCGTTCTCGCCGCGTCTTGCGGCCTGCTCCTGTTGGCCGGGTTCGCGCTCTATGCGCACGCCCGCTCCGGCGTCAACCACGTCGCCCTCGACGAGAAGCCCAAGGGCGTGACGGTGGCCAAGGCCGAGCACGCCAGCTTCCGCGCGGTACATCGGTACGTTGGTACCGTGGTACCGTGGCTCTCCGCCCGCGTCGGTCCGCAGCTCGCGTCGGCCTATGTCGACACCGTGCTGGTGCGCCCCGGCTCCCTGGTGAAGAAGGGCGCGGTCCTGGCCACGCTCGACTGCCGCAACGCCAGCAGCGCCGCGCAGGCCTTGAAGCAGCAGGCCCAGGCGGTGGCGCACACCCAGGCCGCCGTGGCCAGCGAAGCCGCGCGCATGGGCAGCCTGCTCGACGGCGGCTTCGTCTCGCCCGACGAGCTGGAGCAGAAGCGCGCCGAGAGCCAGAGCAAGGACTCGCAGCGGCTCTCGCTCGAGTCCCAGGCGGCGGGCTCCTCGCTGCAGGTCCAGGACTGCATCATGAGGGCGCCCTTCGACGGAGAAGTGCTGGAGCGCATGTTCGACCCGGGCGCCTTCGTGCGGCCGGGCATGCCGGTGGTGACGGTGGTCGATCGCCACCTGGTGCGCGTCACGGCCGACGTCCCCGAAGAGGACTTCGCCGCGGTGGCGCCCGGCTCGCCGGTGCAGATCCACCTGCTGGCCACGGGCAAGGACCTGAAGGCCATCGTCGCCCGCCGCGCTCCCGGGGCGGACCCCGACACCCGCACCGTCCACTTCGAGATCGACCTGCCCAACGACAACCGCGAGCTGCCCGTCGGCACCACCGCGGAGCTGCGGCTGGAGGCGGGCCTTGCGCACGAGTCGACGCGCGTTCCCTTGAGCGCCGCCACGCTGCGCGGTGAAAAGGCCAACCTCTTCGTCGCCGACAACGGCGTCGCGCGCGCCAGGACGGTGCCGGTGCTGGGCGAGCGCGAAGGACAGCTCTACCTCGACGCTTCGCTGGACGCCGGCGCGCTGGTGGTCACCCAGGGCCGCGGCGCGCTGATCGACGGCGACAAGATCGAGACCCAGAAATGACCAAACTGGCGCTGGGCAATCCAATCGCGGTGGCGATGCTCTGCATCGCCTTGATGGTCTTCGCGGCGGTGGTCGTGCCGCGCATGAGCATCGACACCTTTCCCGAGCTGACGCCGCCGGTGCTGGTGGTGGGCACGCTCGCCCCGGGCCTGGGTCCGAAGGACGTCGAGAAGACCATCACCTGGCGCATCGAGAAGTACGTGAGCGCCACGCCGGGCGTGAACCACGTGCAGAGCGTCTCGCGCAACAACCTGAGCGTCGTCTACGTCTGGCTCGAGTGGGGCACGGACCTGAACAGCGCGCAGACGCTGGTGCAGCAGCAGGTGGCGTTCGCCATGAGCGCGGTCCCCAAGTCGCTGGGCGTCCTGCCGCCCTTCGTCCTGCAATACGATCCCTCCAACGCGCCCGTCGTGCAGGTCACCGTCGCCGGCGGCGGGCTCACAGGGCCACAGCTCTACGACTTTGCCTTGAACAACGTCGAGCCGGTGCTGGAAGGCATTCCCGGCGTGGCCAGCGCTTCGTTGAACGGCGGCCGGCAGCGGCAGATCAACGTGGTGGTCGATCCGGCCAAGGCCCAGGCGCGCGGACTGACCTCCAGCGACGTCGCCGCCGCCGTCTCTCAGTCCAACTCACTGCTCCCCTCGGGCGAGCTCATCGCCAAGACCTTCGACGCCAACGTCTATACCAATGCCGTCGCCGCCAAGGTGAAGGACATCGGCGACGCGCAGGTGAAGAAGAACGTGCTGGTCCGCGACGTGGCCAACGTCGAGGACGCCGGCTCACCTGAGACCCAGAGCGTCTCGGTGGACGGCCACGACGCGGTCTATCTCAACGTGCTGCGCGTGCCTGGCGGCAACACCCTGGCCATCGTCGAGGCGGTGCAAAAGGCGGTGAGCGAGATCAAGGGCCTGCCGCCGGGCGTCCAGGTCAAGGCCATCTTCGACCAGTCGACCTTCGTCCGCACCAGCTACCTCGGCCTGCGCAAAGAGGTGCTGCAGGCCCTGGTGCTCATCGCCATCGTCATCCTGCTCTTCCTGCAGAGCGTCCGCGGTACCCTGATCGT
>DATBAA010000961.1:0-4119 GCA_036271755.1 Myxococcales bacterium
GGCTGGCCGCTGGGCCCGGGCGATCCGGAGGCGGCCCTGACCGAAGCGAAAGCGGCCGTGAAGACGGCGCCTGCCTATGCGCCCAACCAGCTCGCGCTCGGTGAAGCCTTGCGCAAGAACGGCCAGGACTCTCGCGCGGCCTACGCCGAAGCGCTGCGCCTCGCCGAGATGGCCAACGACCCGGACGCTGCCGGCTGGGCCGGCGACGCGCGCAAGGCGCTCCACTGAGCCGCAAGCCAGAGAGTGGTTCCGGCATAGGCGGCCCCAAGGAATGCATCGGTCAGATAATGATGCTGCAGATAGACCGCGCTCAGGCACATCAAGAGGAAGAACGCGAACGCCGGCACCCGCGCCCAGCGCACGCTCTTCTCGCGCAGGGTCATGATGAAGACGATCAACGGATAGGCGACGTGCAGCGACGGATAGGCGCCATAGACATCGACGCCGCGGCCGTACATCTCCGCGAAGAGGTGCGTGCCCAACAAAGCGTCGAAGCGCACCGCGGCGGCGGCAGCGGGAATGATGTCCAACCGCGCCGGGCCCAACCCGTACTGCGCCACGTACCAGGGCGGCGCCACCGGGAAGATGAAGTAGGTGGCAAAGCCCAGCACGTTGACGATGAGGAACGAGAGCGCCATGACCCGCAGCGGCTTGTCGCGGCCCGTGAAGAAGAAGAGCATGGCCAGCGCGAGGTATTCGCCGACGTAGACCAGGTAGGCGAAGCCCGTGGCCAGGTCGAGCGCCGCCCAGTGGTGCACCGCGAAGAACTCATTCCAGGTCTGTCCGCCGACGCCAAACCACTGCTTCTCGAAGAAGTAAGGACCGGCTACGTGCACGCGCCCGGCGATGCCGGCCCAGTAGAAGTAGCGCATGGAATCGAAGATGGCGCCGGTGAGGATGAAGGGGAAAAAGTCGCGCAGGAACTTGCGGGTCTTTTCGTTGTAGACGTCGAGGAAGCCGAGCATGCCGATGAGGACGTGATCTCCCCGCAAGCCGCCCATCAGTCCAATGACCGCGATGTAGACGAGCCCGACGGCAGGCGGCAGGATGCGCCGCTTCATCTCGCGGGACGGCAACAGCCATTCCCGGCACCAATGCTCAACTTCGTTGAATCGAATTTGTTTGGTCATGATCTAGGAACTGCGTGAAAGTGGTCATCATCGCAGCGGCACTCCTGCTCGCGCGGCCAGCCTTGGCTGCTTGCGACGGCCCCGTGGGCACGCGCCCCATTCCGCTGCCCATCTACGCCACGCTGCCCAACGAGGGCAGCACCTTCGGCTTCATGCCGGTCTTCCTGCGCGTCTGCGACGGCACGGGCCGCACCGAAAGCATTCTCGCGCCCAGCGTCAGCTACAACGACACCATCCACTGGACGGGCACCGTCCGCTCGTTCAACTATCCGTCCGATACCGAGACCTTCATTGCCGTCTTGACGCTGAGCACGCGCATCAACTCTGGCCTGCTCCTGCAATGGGACAACCTGCCCAAGGAGCCGGGCATGTTCACCCGCGAGCTGCAGCTGCGCTGGGAGCGGAGCGTCTTCTACCGCTTCTTCGGCATCGGCGGAGACACCTCCGAAGACGCCGAGACCAGCTACACGCGCCTGCGCGGCCACTTGAACGCGCGCTACGGCCTCAACTTGAACAGCGACTGGAACGCCGGCGTGGCGCTCAGCTTCCACCGCGACGCCGTGCAGGACCTGGGTGTTTCGGGTTTGCCCATCAGCCGCCGCGTCTTTCCCGATACTCCCGGCATGGGCGGCTCGGCAACGCTCTGGCAGTTGGTCGATCTGCGCTACGACACGCGCAAGAATCGCGAATATTCCGTCAAAGGCATGTCGCTCGACGCTGCCGTTGGTTTGGAAGAGGACTTCATGGGCGGTCCGGCCTTCGCGCGCGGCAGCGTCTATTGGCGCGGCCTCTTGCCCGAGCTGCCCTGGCTGTCCGCGGCGGCGCGCGTCGACGCCAGCTTCGTCAGCAGCTCGCGCGCGCCCTTTTATGATCAAAGCTCTTTGGGAGGCGCATTTCTCCTGCGCGGATATACGCAGGACCGCTTCATCGACGAAAACGCCTGGACGGTCGAGGTGGAAGAGCGCGTGCGCATTGTCGAATTGAAGCTGTTCGGGGTGACGGCGGACGTGCGCGTCGACCCGTTTGTCGGCGCGGGACAAGTCTTTGGCGGATTCAATCAGGCGTTCGCAAGTCCGCATTTCACCACCGGCATTGGTTTCCGGGCGTTCGTGCATCCAAATGTTCTCGGCCGGGTGGATATCGCTACCGGCGGCGAGGGTCTCGACGTCTATGTAGAGCTTGGCTATCCCTACTGAGATGCCGCGCGCGCAAGAGGTTCCGCGCCGCCGAGAAAAATTCCCAAAGCTTGGAACTCCGAGTCAGTCAACGGCGCGGCCAGCAGATCGCGAAATTGCTCAGCGGACTCTGGTTTGGCAATGGGCGCTCGCGGCGAGGTCTCGGGCAGGTCGGGCAACAACTCACTGAAGAGCCGCGCCAGCGCGTGATCGTCCTGGGCGATGGCCGCTGTACGCGCGAGCAGCTTCGCCGTCTGCGAGCGGTGGCTCTGCTTCGGGCCGTCCATGATGTCCAGCGACTGCGCGCCCATCATCAACGACCAGGCGCAGAAGATCCGGTAGCCGCGCGCGTCGCGGGGAAGCGCGCGCAAGTAGGCCAGGGCACCCTCGGCGTCGGCGCGCAGGCTGGCCAGCAGCTCGCGCCGGTCGGGCACCAGGAAGCGCCCGGCGTCCTCGTCCTCTTCCTGATCCTTGAGGATGTTGACCTTCTGCAGATAGACGCCAAACCGGTAAGCCAGCGCCATGGTCGGCGCGCTCACGTGGCCCAACGCCCAGAGGCGCGTCAGGAGCTCTCCGACCAGGCCGGCGACGATGCAGCAGTAGCGGGTGACGTCTTCCAGATCGACCAGCCGCAGCGGCTGCGGGCGGCGCGCATAGGTGGCCATTCCCTCGGCCATGCGATCGATGACGTCGACGATGACGATGCGCGCCGAAGCCGGCAGCGAGTGCGCGTCCTCGAAGAAGGCGTGGGTATCGACCAAAAGCGCGCGTTCGCCCGGCGTGAGCGATGCAGGGAAGGAGCTCTTGAACTCTTCGACCTCAGCCGCGGAAGGCAGCTCGCGCAAAAACCGCCGGAAGCGGGTGAACTGCTTCTCCTGCTGCCGCTTGTCGTCGAACGGCGCGTCCTCCACCGTGTCGAGCACGCGCAGCAGCAAGTAGGAGAGGGCCACGCGCTCGCGGAACGGCTGGTCGAGCTGCGGGATACAGAGCGCGAAGCTGCGGCTCACCGCATCGAGGTGATGTTGGTAGAACTCGCCGGATCTCACGCGCTACCTCCAAGGTTCTTGGACAAGGCCGCGCGGTAGCGCCCGAGCGCCAGGAGCGGAAAGCAGTTGCGGTACAGGTGGTAGCGAATCATGAACCCCGCGCTGAGCTCGGTACCTTCACGGATGCGGGCGCCGCGCTCTTCTCCGATGCCGTAGCCAGGGAATCCGCAGCCGGTGAAGATGGTCTCCTGCCAGCTGCCGTCACTTCCCTGCGTGTCGACGAGGAAGCCCGCGGCCCGCCGTGCCTCTGCGCTGTCCGCGCGCCGGGCCGCCACCAGCGCGAGCAGACCCCACGCCGTCTGCGAAGCCGTGCTCTCGCCGCGGCCGCGCTGCGACTTCTCTACGTACGACGCGCAGCTCTCGCCGAAGCCGCCGTCCCGATTTTGATGCTCGTTCAGCCAGCGCACCGATCGGCGCACGGCGAGGCCGTCCAGCGGCTCGTTCAACGCCGCAAGTCCGGGCAACACCGCACCCGTTCCGTAGACGTGGTTCACGCCCCAGCGACCAAACCACGAGCCTTCGGCCTCCTGCTGCTCGTAGAGATACGCAAGGGCTCGCGAGACAGCCGGGTGGCTGCGATTCAAGCCCAGCGCGCCCAGCATCTCGACGACGTGGCCGGTGACGTCCGCGCTGGGCGGGTCGATCATCTCGCCGAAGTCCGCGAACGGCAGCATGGCCGGCAGCTTGGAGGTGTTGTCCTTGTCGAACGCCGCCCAGCCGCCGTTCTTGCTCTGCATGGCCAGGACCCAACGCAGCGATCGCTCGCGG
>DATBAA010000962.1:0-4439 GCA_036271755.1 Myxococcales bacterium
GGCGTCTCGCATCGCGGCATCGACTGCTCGGGCCTCACCATGAACAGCTACCGCGAGGTGTCGGTGGGTATTCCGCGCGTCTCCAAGCAGCAGTGGACGACGGGCGACGCGGTGGACAAGGGCCATCTGCGCGACGGCGACCTGGTCTTCTTCGACACCTTGGGCAACGGGGTCTCGCACGTGGGCATGGTCGTAGACGCCTCGCGCCACCGCATCATCCACGCCAGCTCGTCGCACGGGGTGATGGAGGCGGACTTCGACGGCAAGTGGTTCCAGGCGCGCTACCTGGGCGCGCGGAGGGTGTTGCACTGAAGAAGGCCCTGCTCGCGCTGGTGGTGCTGCTGGTGGTCGCGTTCTGCTCGGTGCCGCTGCCGGCGCGGCATGCCTCGACGAAGCTGCCGCCGGGCGTTCACGGCGAGGGCGCGCTCTTGGCCGGCGCGGCCCAGGTGCGGATCAAGCTGGGGGATCATCCGGTGCTGGCGGGGTACGCCGGAAGCCGCCGCGCCCGCGAGGTGCAGTCGCCCGTCTATGCCCGCGCGCTCGCGCTCGAAGCCGGAGGCTCGCGCGCGTACATCGCCTCCATCGACACGCTGTTGATCCCGCCCGGGTTCTCGATTCCAGGCTGCGGGTTTCTCGCCGCGACCCACACGCACAGCGGCCCGGGCGGGCTCTGGGACAGCTTTGCCGCGGGCTTCGCGGGCGCCGGCCGCTTCGACCAGGAGCAGTTCGAAGCGGTACGCAGCGCGCTCCAGCAGGCCATCGACGAGGCCGGCAAGGCGCTGGCTCCGGCGACGCTGCTCATCGCCGGCGACGAGTGGAGGCAGGGTCCGTCGCGGCCGCGCAGCGAGGGGCCCATCGACACGGGCTTTCTCGCCTTCCGGCTGCAGGGGGCGCAGAAGCCCATCGCCACCGTCATCGACTTCGCCATGCACCCCACCAGCGCTCCGCGCGACGTGCTCTCGGCAGACTGGCCCGGCGTCGCGGCGTCCAAGTTCGACGAGCCGCTCTTGGTGCTGCAGGGCGCGGGCGGCAACGCGACCTTCGACCGCGCGCTCAACACCGATCAGCTGGGCACCCAGGTGGCCCAGAAGGCGCAGCAGCTGCTGGTCAAGCCGGCGGCGTCGCAGGCTTCGCTGGCGATGGACTGCGCGCAGCGCGTGGTCGATCTGCCCGCGCCGCAAGCGAACCGGCACGTGCCGTGGATCTTCCGGCGCGCCTTCGCCAACCTGCTCGCGCTGGGGTTCGCGCCGCAGGCGGTGGAGACGCACCTGGCGCTGGGGCCGATCACGCTGATGGGCATCCCCGGCGAGCCGGTGGGAGAGCTTGGTTTGCGGGCGAGGCCCCGGGTCCTGGTCTCGCTCTCCAACGGCTACATGGGCTACGTCGAGACCGAGGATCGCTGGAACAAAAGCCTGGGCGAGTCGGGCCGCACGGACTTCGGTCCCACTCTGGCGCGCGCGCTCGATCTCGCACCCTGAAGGCCGCGGCCGGTTGCAACCACCGCCGCCCAAGGGTAGAGCCGCAGCGCATGATTCAGCTGGCCGATGAAGTGGCGGTGGCGCTCCGTTCGCGCCAGCCGGTGGTGGCGCTGGAGACCAGCGTGGTCGCCCAGGGCTTGCCGCCGCCGCACAACCTCGAGGCGGCGCGGCTCTGCGCCGCGGCGGTGCGGACGGCGGGCGCGGTGCCGGCGGCCATCGCCATCATCGACGGAGATGTCTTCATCGGCTGCGGCGAGAAGGAGCTGCAGCGGCTCGCCGACGGTCCGGCCGCGAAGGCCGGCGCGCGCGACGTGGCGGCGCTCTGCGCGCAGAAGCGGACCGCCGGAACGACCGTCAGCGCGACGTGCCTCCTGGCAGAGCGGGTGGGCATCCGCGTCTTCGCCACCGGCGGCATCGGCGGCGTGCACCGGCGGCTCGACCCGCGCGACCCGCCCGACGTCTCGGCCGATCTCTTGGAGATCTCGCGCCGCCGCGTCTGCGTGGTGTGCGCGGGGCCCAAGGCCATCCTCGATCTGCCTGCCACCAGCGAGCATCTAGAAACGCTGGGCGTGCCGGTGTGGGGCTTGGGAACTTCCGAGCTGCCGGCCTTCTTCACCGACGGCAGCGGCATCGCGCTGGAGCATGCGTTCGCCGACGCGCGGGCGGTGGCCTTCGCGCTGCAGCATCATTGGGACGTGCTCGAGTCTTCCGGAGGCGTGCTGGTGACGGTGCCGCCGCCCTCGCCGCTGCCACGAGCCGAGGTGGAGCAGGCGCTGCAGGCCGCGCTGGTCGAGGCCGCGGCGCGCAAGCTGCCGGGAAAAGAAGTGACGCCGTTCTTGCTCTCGTCGCTCGCCCGCGCCACCGGAGGCCGCAGCCGCACGGCCAACGTCGAGCTCCTGGAGAACAACGCCCGCGCGGCAGCGGCCATCGCCATCGAGCTCTACGCATGAAGCGCAGGACCTTGCTCTTCTCCGCCGCGCTGTTGCCCGCAATCGCTCGCGCCCAGCAATCCGCTTTCGCGGGCTACGACCGCGCGATGGTCATCGACGCGCTGGGCGGGCCGGGCGGCGACGACACCGACAAGCTGTCAGCCAAGGATCTGCGCAACGCCATCGACTCCGGCGTCACGGCTTGCAACAAGACCGTCGCCTACACGCCGTCCTGGGAAGAGTGCGTCGCGGGCATCGCCGCCGAGCAGGCCGAGCTGGACGATTATCCGGAGACGCTGCTGCACGTGAAGCGCGCCGCCGACCTGAAGCGCGCCAAGGAGTCGAAGCGCGTCGGCATGATCTTCGGCGTGCAGAACCTGGCGATGATCGGCGGCGACATCTCCAAGCTAGGCGTGCTGCACGACCTGGGCGTGCGCATCACCCAGCTCACCTACAACGTGCGGAATCTGTTGGGCGACGGCAGCCTCGAACCCGGCAACGGCGGCCTCTCCAACTTTGGCCGCGAGGTGATTTCCAAGATGGGTGAGCTGAAGCTGCAGCTCGACCTGAGCCACGCCGGCTACCGCACCATCCAGGAAGGCATCGCCGCGGCCAAGAATCCGCCGGTCATCTCGCACACGGGCTGCACGGCGGTGGTGAAGCACCCGCGCTGCGTGCCCGACGAGATCTTGCGGCTGCTGGCGCAGAAGGGCGGCGTCGCGGGCATCTTCTTCATGCCGTACCTGCGCGAGCACGGGCAGCCCATGGGCGAGGACGTGGTGCGCCACCTCGAGCACGCCATCGACGTCGCGGGCGAGGACCACGTGGGCCTGGGCACCGACGGCTCGCTCTCGCCGATGCTGGTGACGGAGGAGACGCGCAAGGCCCATCGGGAGAACGTCGCCGAGCGCAAGAAGCTGGGCATCGGCGCGCCCAACGAAGACCCGGAAGTGCTGAACTACGTGCCGGACTTGAACACGCCGCGCCGGTTCGAAACGCTGGCGCTGATGCTCTCGAAGCGCGGGCACAAGGACGCGCGCATCGAGAAGATCCTGGGCGCCAACTTCGCCCGCGCCTTCACCGCAAACTGGGGCTGAGCCTACTCGGTCGGGGGAATCCAGCGGAGCTCTTCGACGTGGAAGGCGCTCAGATCTTTTGGGACCTCTCCTTCCACTTCCGACTTGGGATCCGCGAGGACGACGGTGACGTTCTGCGCGCCGGCCGACTGGCAGAGGACCTTGCGGTTGTCTTTTTCGAAGCCGGCGCTGCAGCTGACGAGCTTCTTGGCGGACTTCTTGTAGCTGTCGCCGGGGTGCACGCCGTCGCTGGTCCGCGCCTGGCGCGAGCGGGAGTAGACGAGGCAGATCTTGCCCAGCGGGCCGCCGTCGCAGGGAGAGATCTGCAGCAGCTCTTCCGCGCCTTTGTAGACGCTGTAGGTCTGCCACTCTTCGCCCGCGACGGTGTCGGTGGTGTCGCGGACGGCGAGGCCTTTGAAGAGTTTGGTCAGCGCGGGCTTGCTGACGACGGTCATGAGGTTGACCGGCCCGGCGGACTGGGCGCTGAAGACGAGGCTGAGGGCGAGGATCATCATTGGGCGGCGGCTCGTTGCAAGCGATCGTGGACGGCGGCCCACTCGGGCGCCTCGGGAACTTCTTCGATGACGATGGCCGCGCACTCCGCGTCCTCGAGCTCGCGCAGCCCCGCGTAGAGCTCTCGCGCGTAGCCGGCGGCGTCATCGGGCAGGCGCACGACCGCGGCGGCAGCAGGAGCCTGGCCGCCGTGCAGCAGCGCGCCGACGCGGCCTTGCAGCGAAGCCGCGACCTCGGCCAGGCGCGCGCGCGAGGCGAGGCGGACCACGCCGGCCGGCGCGTAGTGGCGCTTGTGCTGTCCGGGCGACTGCGCGGGGCCGGCCGACAGACCGTCTGACAGGGGCCCGATCAGCTCCTCGATGGCCGCGCGCGGAAGCGCTCCGGCCCGCAGCAGGCGCGGCTCGGCGCGATCCAAGGCGACCACCGTCGACTCGATGCCGAAG
>DATBAA010000963.1:0-2088 GCA_036271755.1 Myxococcales bacterium
CCTGGGCATCTCCATCGCGCTCATCTGGAACGACTACACCCTGCAGACGGGCTTCGCGCCGGTGGCTTTCTTCGCGCACGTGCTGCTCCTGGCCGTGCTGGCCATGCGCTACTACCGCCGGCGCGACAAGCAGCTGCTCGACGCGCCGGGCTTCGGCGTTTCGTTCGTGGTGAGCGTGGCGTACTTCGCGGTCATCCTCTCGCTCTATGGGCCGCAATACCTGCCCAAATTCCTGGGGCTCTTCGCGCTACGATAGGTCCGTGATCCTCATCGCGGGCCACTACTGCCACGACGTGCTCATCGCGCCGGACGGCAGCTCCACGCAGGCTCTCGGCGGGTCGGCGTCGTATGGCAGCGCGATTTTGGACGCCTTCGGCGAGCCTTACGAGGTGGCCGCCAAGGTGGGCGCGGACTTCCGCTACTTCGAGCAAGTCTCGCGCAAGCCGCTGGTGGTCGCGGGGAAGACGACGAGCTTCGTCGACGACTATCGAAGCGGCGAGCGCGTCGAGCGGGTCTCCGCAGTTTGCGAGCCTCTCACCGTTCTGCCACCCGGCCCGTTCAAGGCCGGCCTCGCCTTCGGCGTCGCCGGCGAGGTTCCGCTCACGATCCTGGCGCAGCTGCGCGAGAGATGCGACCTCGTCCTGGCCGATGCCCAAAGCCTGCTCCGCTTCGTTGATTCGGGAGATATCCGCTTGCGTCCGCTCGACCCCGAAGCCGTGCAGCATCTCGATTATTTGAAAGCCAGCCGCAAAGAGGCCGCGCTCCTGGACGTGCCCGCGCTTCGCCGGCGCCTGAAGCTGATCCTCACCGATGGCCCTCGCGGTTGCACGCTCTTGACCGTCACTTCCGAGCTGCACCTTCCTGCCCTGCCGGCCGTTGAGCGCGACCCAACCGGCGCCGGCGACTGCTTCCTCGCGGGCTTCGCGCTCGGCCTCGCCCGCGGCTACTCCGAAGATCGCGCGCTGCGGCTGGCTTCCTGGTGCGGCGCCCGCGCCGTCGAACATCCAGGCGTCCCGCGCCTGATCGACACCGAAAGGGAAGAGCCCGGATGAGCCTTTTTCTTCTCGCCTGCCGCTTCCTCGGCTCATGGCTCCTCGTGGCCGGACCCGTCTACCAGGCCGCGCTCAGCTGCGAGATCAGAACCTCGAGATCCATCGCCTTCGCGAGCGGATGATGGCGAAGTCGCCGCGGAAGGCTTCGCGCTGGTGGTGGTTGTTGCCACCCGTGAAGGCCGTGCTCGACCGCATGCATCTCGACCGGCTGAGGCGGCAGGTGTTGGCGGAGCTTCCTCTGGACGACTACGAGGCCTTGCTCAACTTCTCCAACAAAGCCACCGGCTGGTTCTTGGTGGCGGGAGGCGGATTCTTGCTGGCCGTCAATGAAACCAAAGAGCTGACGGATCGCTATCGCTTGGGCACGATTGGATTCATTGCCGCATGTGCGGTACCCGCTGTCGCCTCCGTCCTCGACACCACAGTACGCCTGTACGCTTCGCGCCGGCTGCTGAAGACCGCAGCGCCTCGTGAAGGATAGTTTTAGCTGCTCATGTAGCGGCCGCCGTTGACGTTGATGGTCTGGCCGTTGATGAAGCCGTTCGAAGCCAGCAGCACCGCCACGTCGGAGATTTCGTTCGCGCGGCCAAACCTTCCCACCGGGCTCGTCACCGCCGCGTTCGCCGCCGGAAGCTGCTTCAGCATGTCCGTTTCGATCAGCGCGGGCGCGATCGCATTGGCGGTGATTCCCTCTTTGGCGAGGTTGACCGCGTAGCTGTGCATGAGGCCGATCATGCCGGCCTTGCTCGCCGCGTAGTGCGGCCCGACGATGCCGCCCACCTGCGCGGCGATGGACGAGAGCATGATGATGCGCCCGAACTTCCGCGCCCGCATGCCCGGCAGCGCGGCCTGGCTGACGTAGAAGGTCGAGCTGAGGTTGACGCGGATCATCTCGTCCCAGTCCTCGTTCGTCACCTGCTCGACCGGCTTCACCTGGGCGATGCCCGCGTTGTTCACCAGGATGTCCAGCGGACCCAAAGCCTTCTCGGCGTCGCGGACCAGCCGCTCGGCTTCCAAGGGCTTCGACACCTCGGCC
>DATBAA010000964.1:0-2286 GCA_036271755.1 Myxococcales bacterium
CGAAGAAGGGCAATTCGTTTCCCTCCATCGTGGTGACCAAGCTGCCCAGCGGCAGCACCCACTTCGTCGTGCTCTGGAAGCGCTACGGGCCCTTCCTGCAGCTGATGGATCCGGCCAGCGGCCGGCGCTTGACCACCTGGAAAAAGCTGCAGAACGACCTGCACCTGCACACGCAGTCGGTGCCGGCGGCTGAGTTCCGGGCCTGGGCGGCCACGCCCGAATTTACAGAAGTGCTGCTCGAGCGGCTGCGCAACCTGGGCACCGCCCGGCCTCCCGGCGACTACGTGGAAAAAGCGCTGCAGGATCCGGGCTGGCAGACCATTGCCCAACTCGACGCCTCGGTGCGCGTGGTGCAGGCGCTGGTGAGCACCAAGGTGCTGGCGCCCGGAGCCGCCGCCAGCAAGCTCTTGGACCAGTTCGTCGCCGGGCCAGCCGGCACCGTTCCGCCCAGCTACTGGAGCGTGAAGATCGATCCGGAGGCCAAGGACTCTGGCCAGACGCTGGCGTACACCGGCGCCGTCCTGCTCAAGCTGCGCGGACGCACCGAGGCCGACGTGGCCGCTGCCCTGGCGGCGGGCAAGCGCGAGGACGAAGGGCCTCTTGCCGCCGACGTCAAATCTTCGCTCGCCACCGACAGCCTCCGTCCGGTGGCGGTGCTCTGGTCGGCCATGCGCGAGGACGGCCACAAGCTTCCGCTGCTGCTGGGCCTGGGGCTGTTGATGCTGGTGGCGGGCAGCCTGGCCGAAGTGGTGCTGCTGCGCGGGCTGCTCGATCTGACGCGCGAGCTGCGGCTGCCCGGGCAGCGCGCGGCGGGGCTCGCGGGCCTGGGCGTCCTCACCGTCGCGCTCATTCTGGTCGAGCTGCCGGTGGCCATGGGCGTGCAGCGCATGGGACGGCGCCTGGAGGTGCGGCTGCGCTGGTACATGATGGCCAAGCTGCCGCTCATCGACGACCGCTATTTCCAGAGCCGGCTCACCTCCGACATGGCCTCGCGCACCCACGCCATCCAAGGCGTGCGCGGGCTGCCGCGGCAGCTCTCGCAGTTTCTCCTCACCACCGTAGAGCTCATCGCCACTACCGCGGCGCTGATCTGGCTGTCGCCGTCCAGCTGGCTGCTCGCGGTCCTCTCCTGCTTGATCCTGATGTCGCTCTCGGTCGTCCTCACCGCGCTGCTCTCCGAGGCTGATCTGCGCATGCAGGTGCACGGCGGCGCGCTCAGCCGATCGTATCTCGACGCTATGCTCGGCCTCTCCGCGGTGCGCGTCTCGCGCGGCGAGCGGACGCTGCGCCGCGAGCACGAGGGCATGCTGGTGGAGTGGGCCCGCGCGGGGCTGTCGCTGCAGAAGCTGGTGATGCTCATCGAGGGCGTGGTGCTGCTGGGCTCGACGCTCTTCGCGGTCGGCCTGGTCCGCGGCTACCTCTCGGCGCCGGGCCACGCGGCGGGCTCGGTCTTGCTGGTGGTCTTCTGGGCGCTGCGCCAGCAGGGCCTGGGCTTGCGGCTGTCGGCCACCGCCCGCACCTGGCCGTCGATCAAGAACCGCGTCGCCCGCCTCATCGAGCCGCTCGGAGCCGCCGGAGACCCGCTGCCCCAAGGGCCGCCGGTGACGTCCGAGGCGGTGAAGGGCGTCCGCCTCGACCTGCGCAAGGTGGCGGTGCGGGCCGGCGGCCACCTGCTGCTGGACGACATCGATCTGGTGGTCGAGCCCGGCGCTCACATCGCCGTGGTCGGCTCCTCGGGCGCGGGCAAGTCGACGCTGGTCGGCCTCTTCCTCGGCTGGCACAAGCCGGCGTCGGGCGAGCTCTTGGTGGACGGCAAGCCGCTCACTCCCGAAGTGCTCACCGGCCTGCGCCAGCGGACGGCCTGGGTGGACCCGGCGGTGCAGCTGTGGAACCAGAGCTGCCTCAACAACCTGCGCTACGGCGTTCCGCCCGAGCATCCGCTCTCGCTGGGAGAGGTCTTTGCCGCGGCCGATCTGCAGAGCGTGCTCGAGGCGCTTCCCGACGGGCTGCAGACCAAACTGGGAGAAGGAGGCGGGCTGGTCTCGGGCGGCCAGGGGCAGCGCGTCCGCCTGGGGCGCGCGCTCTTGCGGCCCGGCGTCCGGCTGGCGCTGCTCGACGAGCCGTTCCGCGGCCTCGATCGCGACAAGCGCAAGAAGCTGATGGACGAGGCGCGCCGCATCTGGGCCGATGCCACGCTCTTCTGCGTCTCGCACGACGTGGGGATGACGGCTGGGTTCGACCAGGTGGTGGTGGTGGAGCAGGGCCGCATCGTCGAGATGGCGCCGC
>DATBAA010000965.1:0-4471 GCA_036271755.1 Myxococcales bacterium
CGTCGAGGTGGACCTGGATCGGCAGACGGTCGAGCGCGCCGATGCGCCGGTCGACGTGAGCCCGCAGGAGTTCAAGGTGCTGCGGCTCTTCATCCAATCCGCGGGGCGGGCGCTCAGCCGCGAGGACATCCTTGCGCGCTGCTGGGGCGCGGAGTACGAGGGCACGCCGCGCACGGTGGACAACTTCGTGCGCTCGCTGCGGGTCAAGCTGGAGGAGAACGCGGAAGAGCCGCGCCACTTCCTCACCGTGCGGGGCCACGGCTATCGCTTCGAGAGGGAATGAGATGAAGTTTCAGGAGCTGGAGCTTCCCGGCGTCATCGTCATCGAGCCCGACGTCTTTCGCGACGCGCGCGGCTTCTTCCTGGAGACGTTCCATGCGCAGCGGTACCGCGACAACGGCATTCCCTTCGACTTCGTGCAGGACAATCAATCGAAGTCGGTGCGCGGCACCCTGCGCGGACTGCACGCGCAGCGCCAGCGGCCGCAGGGCAAGCTGGTCCGCGTGATCCGCGGCGAGATCTTCGACGTGGCGGTGGACATCCGCCCAGGCTCGAAGACCTTCGGCAAATACGTCGGGGCCGTGCTCTCCGACGAGAACTTCCGGCAGATCTTCGTGCCGCCCGGCTACGCGCACGGCTTCTGCGTCACCAGCGAGACCGCCGAGGTCGAATACAAATGCACCGCTTTCTATGACAGGTCCGACGAGATCGGCGCGCGCTGGGACACCGCCGGAATCGAATGGCCCGTTTCCCAGCCATTGATCTCTCCCAAGGACGCCCTCTTGCCGTCGCTCGCCGAACTGCGAAAGCTGCTCGAACCGTGAACACCGCTCCGCGGAGGAGCCGGCTTCGCCGGCGACGGGTGGAGCGCGAATGCGCGTAACATTGGAGGAGCCCGAAGCCCGCCGCCGCGCAAGACAGGTCCAGAGCGGCGCCGCGCGCGCCGCGGTGCTGGGCGTAAGCGACGGCCTCGTCACCAACGTCTCCTTGATCCTCGGCGTCGCCGGCGCGCAGGCGTCGAGCAAGGTCGTGCTGCTGGCCGGCCTCGCTTCCTTGGTTGCCGGGGCCTGCTCCATGGCCGTGGGCGAGTACGTCTCCATCGCCGCCCAGGTCGAATTGCTGCAGAGCCTGCTGGCCGACTTTCGCGAGCAGATGCGCAAGGCGCCCGAGGATGCGCGCGAGGAGATCGAGAGCTTCTTCTCCAAAGGCGGCGTGCTGCAAGCCACGGCGCACAACGCTTCGAAGCAGATCTCGCTGATTCCCGATCACGCGCTGGCCGTCTATGCGCGGTCGCTGGGTCTCGACCCGGAAGAGCTGGGCTCGCCCTGGCGGTCGGCGGTCTCGTCGCTCTTCACCTTCGCGGGCGGAGCGCTGGTGCCGCTCCTGCCCTGGTTCTTTCTCTCGGGCGGCTCTGCTCCCGCGCTCTCGCTGGGACTTGGCGCCGGCGCGGCGCTGGCCGTGGGCGGCGTCCTCGGCTATCTGGGAGGCCGCAACGTGATCTGGAGCGCCACCCGCCAGCTGCTCGTGCTCTGCCTGGCCGCGGCGGCCACCTGGGGCGCCGGCAAGCTCTTCAACGTCACCGTGACGTGATGCCGCCCCGCTTCGCGGAGTTGTTCCCCAAATACCGCCAGCAGCTCGGCCGGGTCGAGTCGCTGCTCGAGTCGCTGGTCCTGCCCTCGAACCGGCTCTACCTGAGCTCCATCTCCGATGGTGACCTCGCCGTGGGCGCCTCGCGGCTCGGCGGCCGTCCAGACGTGCCAGAGGGCTTCAAATGGCCGCGTTGGGAAGGTGGCGAGTCGGGTCCCACGCCGCTCTCGTTCATCGCGCAGTTCGATCTCTCGACGCTCCCCGAGACAGCCGGCCTCCCAGAAGCGGGCTGGCTGCTCTTTTTCTACGACGCGCTCAACCAGCCTTGGGGATACGAGCCAACCGACCAGGGCAGCTCGGTGGTCCTCTACGTCGCCCCCGGCAAGAAGCTGCACCGGGTGGACTTTCCCGAGAAATCGCCGCCGGGAGAGCGGGCCTGGGAGGACGCCACCGGCTTCACGCCCTGCAGCTTCAGAGCGGTGGTCGAGGACACGCTTCCCGAGTCGCTGCCAAATCCAGACGGACGCTGGGACGTCTCCTACAGCAAGCTTCGCGAGGAGCTGGGCGGCATCGTTCCGAAACAGGCGAACTGGAGCGAGCCCGACATGCACCGGCTGCTCGGGTGGCCGGACCTGCTGCAGAACGACATGCGGGAAGAGCTGCAGCAGCTGTTCCCCCGCGGGTCCGATTGGATGCTGCTGCTGCAGGTCGACTCGCCGCGCGACGACCGCTGGAGGGCGCGGCGCCAAGACCCTCAATGGGGCAGCGGCGGCCGCATCTACTTCTGGATCCAGCGAAAGGATCTCGCCGCCAGGCGCTTCGATCGGATCTGGACGATCTTGCAATGCACCTGAGCCTGGATTGATTTGTGGCCGCTTCAGGCGCTTGCTTGTCCGCGCTTCATGACCGCGCTCTTGTTGACCGCATTGATGGCCGCCGCGCCGCCAGCGCCGGCGCCTCCCGAGGTGCCGTCCGCGGCGCTGACGAAAGATGCGGCGCCGGCTGCCGATGACGACAGACATTGGTACGGCTGGCAGACCATGCTCGCTGACGTGGGGACGGCGGGCGTCGTCATCGTCGCGGTCAAGCTCAACGTGTCGGGCAACAGCGTGGCCTACCTGGGCGCCGCGCTCTTCGCGGGCAGCGGGCCGGCCATCCATTTTTCCCACGGCCGGAACGGAACGGGACTCCTGGACCTGCTCCTGCGCGTCGGCCTTCCCCTCGGTAGCGCGCTGGGCCTCGGCCTGTTGACGTCGACCAGCTCTTGCAGCGAGTGTTTCCTGGGCGGCGCGGTGTTCGGGCTTGGGCTTGGCGTCGTCGGCGCGTCCATCCTCGACGCAACCCTGCTCTCCTGGGAAACCATCGGCCCGCTTGCGCCGGTCACCCCGGCGATTTCGTTCTACCAAGGGCGCGATGGCCAACAGCACGCAGCGCCCGCGTTGATGATGAAGTTCTAGTCGTGGCCGCCCGCGCTGCCCGCTCCTGAGAGCTCTTGCTCGGCTGCGTACCAGTCGTCCTGGTCGCCGCCGTGGTTTGCGCCGCGCGACTGGTAGCGCTCGTAGGCGCGCTGGGCGACCTGCTCGGGGTCCGGCCGCGAGGTCTTGCCGGTCCTGGTGGAGACCGCTTGTCCTGCGGGATCCGCGCCTCGCGGCAGCGGGACGGGCGTGGGCTTCTGGGTCGCGCCCGCGGGGACGATCTTCTCGGCGGGAGACTTCGACGGCTTCTTCGCCATGGCTAGAGATTCCTCTTCAAATGAAAACGCGGCGTGCGCGGATAAATTTGCGCACGCCGCGTCGGACCGTCGAGAGCGTAGACCTACTTTGTAGCGGGCGGCGTGGCAGGCGCCGAGGTGGCCGGCGCCGCGGTCGTCGGAGCGCCCTTGGCCCACTTGCCCTTGGCCGCGCTGCACTCCTTGTGCGTCTTGGCCACTTCCGCGCCGTTCACTTCGCAGTGGTGCGTCTGCGGCGAGCCGGTCTTGGCGAACGCGCTCGAGGAGATCAGCAGTGCAGCGATGAGGAGCTTCTTCATTGGAGCCTCCAGTTAAAAGAATTTGCCGCCGTTCCCGGCCAGCTCTAGCAGCTTCGGGGCTGCAGCGAAGCGCCCGCCATGGCGCGCTTGATAAACGCGCAACTTATCCACCACCGCGGCCGCGCCCAGCGTGTCGGCATAGCGGAAGGGTCCGCCGCGGAAGGGCGGGAAGCCCAGCCCGAACACAGCGCCAATGTCTCCGTCGCGCGGCGAGCGCAAGACGCCCTCGCCCAGGCAGAGCGCTGCCTCGTTCACCATCTGCAGCACGCAGCGCTCGGCGATCTCGGCGGCCGGCGGGCTGCTGCGCTTCTGGCCCTGCGGCGAGAGCTCGTAGACGGTGGCGTCGACGGCCTTCTTCTTCTTCGAAGAAGCGCCCTCCTCGTAGAGATAGAAGCCCTTCTTCGACTTGCGGCCCAGGCGGCCGTTCTCGACCAGCTTCTCGAAGCCCATCGGCGGCGCCAATCGCGCGCCGAACGCGTCGAACATGATGTGCGCCACCTTGGCGCCGACGTCGATGCCGACCTCGTCGAGCAGCTGCATCGGGCCGACGGGGAAGCCGAAGTCGACCAACGCCTTGTCGATGTCCTCGACCGCGGCGCCGTCGTTGAAGATGAACGCGGCCTCGTTCATGTAAGGCGCGAGAATGCGCGAGGTGTAGAAGCCGACGCCGTCGTTGACGACGATGACGGTCTTGCCCATCTTCTTGCCCAGCGCGACGATGGTGGCCACGGTCTGCGCGTCGGTCTTGGGGCCGCGGATCACCTCGAGCAGCGGCATCTTGTTGACCGGCGAGAAGAAGTGCATGCCGACGACCTTCTCGGGCCGGGCGGCGTTGGCGGCGATCTTTCCGATTGGA